>NZ_JBOZBG010000002.1:0-283235 GCF_051264595.1 Actinotignum urematis
AATTCTTCCGGGTCTTGGGGTAGCTGGGCTTCCAGTTGGTGGCGGGTTTTCGCTTTGATCTGGTCGCATTCTTTCTCGTTCATGAGTCCTAGACTGCCTTCCGCATCCCACTTTTTAACCCAAGCATAGATGTTTGTGCAGTTCACGATTCCTAGATCCTGGGCGATAGTGTAGGCGTTTTCCCCGCTGCGGAATCGCTTGCAGGCAGTTACTTTCACGTCCGTTGATATTTTCTGGTTAGGGGCGTGTTTCTTCGGTTTTCTCTGCTCTGGTTTCTCGTTGCTATTCCGGATCCATTTGTAGAGCGTGTCTCGGCCTGGGTAGCCCAGTTTACGGACTGTGGCGGTTACCGATTGCGTGCGTTGGTAGGTGGTGAGGGCTTTACGGATCTGCTCTCTCGTGTACGTACGCTTACTCATTGAACGTTCTCCTTAAAAATCTCTAGGAAACCGTCCGCACCCCCAAGTGTCCTATAGGCCCGCACCAACCCCGACTTTCCCGCACCAGCTCAACAAAAACTAAGCCCCCAAGCCGATTGTCCGGCTTGGGGGCTAAACCTATTGCGGAGGATGGGGGATTCGAACCCCCGAGGGCTTGCACCCAACACGCTTTCCAAGCGTGCGCCATAGGCCACTAGGCGAATCCTCCAGGGCAGTTTTAAACTGCCTGTACAGCTTAGCGTAGATTCGGGCATGAGCACCACTCAGCATGATGAGGTGATGCCCACGTTATTCGATCACCAGTTAGTTTGATCGCCGATTATTCAGTCGCCAGTCAGTTCGATTACCGATTACTCGATTGCCAACTACCTGATCGCCGATCACTCAATCGCCAAGTTGCTCAGCACGTGCGCGCCGGGTAGCTGCGCGAGCAGCGCACCCGGCACCACGAGCTTCGAGCGGCGCAGCCCCGAGCCGATAAGAGCCGTCCCGGCAGCCACCCGCTCATCAATCAGGAGATTCCATGCGGCCGGAACCCCAACCGGGGAAATCCCGCCGTACTCCATACCCGAAGCTTCCACCGCCAGCTCGGTAGGCCAGAACGAAGCCTTGCGAACGTTGAGGAACTTCTTCACCACGTGGTTTACATCCGCGCGGGTAGTTGCCCGCACCACGCAGGCAGCCACCCGTTCCTCACCTTCGCGCTTGCCGGCCACCAGCACGCAATTACACGACACCGCCAAATCGAGCCCGTAATGCTCCGTCATCGGTTCGGTATCCGCGAACTCCGGATCAATCTCCGTGACCAGGGCTTGCGCGCCCAGTTCAGGATGGTTCTGTGCAACGGCCTGCAAACCTGCCGCCACCGGCGCGGCCAGCAAATCCAGATGCTCAAGCGCCGGCTGCCAGGGAAGATCACCGAGCAGCGCGCGATCCACGTTCGCGCTGTAGGAAAGTGAGCTGCCCGAAACTGCGCTAGACGAAACCGAGCTGCCCGGAACCGCGCTGTAAGAAACTTCGGGTACGGATTCACTCATATAGATACTCCTTGATTTCTGGGGCTAGTTCTCCTTACGTGTGACGGGCCCGAGCACCAGGCTGGCCCAGGAACTGTGCAGCGATTCCTGATCGGAAGGCTGGAAAAGCCCGGCCAGCACATCGCGGTAGAGCCGCGAAAGTTCATGACCTGCGTAATACGAGCTTCCCCCGCAGGCGCGGATGCATTCTTCGACGGTGCGCAGCGACGCTTCCGCCGCCGCATTCTTGGCCGCGGAGAAACGCGGGTATTCATCCGCCCCGCCCAGCTCCCCGCTGTCAATATGTGCGGCCAGTTCGCGTAGCTGCGGACCCACCGCGTTCATTGTGAGCGCGGCTTCCGCAATGCGCCAGCGAATATCGGGATCATTTGCGTAAACATCATTGTGGAGGACCGAGCGGCGCTTCTTAACATGCTCCACCGCAACCTCAATGGCGCGTTCACCAATGCCCTGGTAGGTGGCCCCGAGCAGAATCTCAAAATTGGAGAAGATGCCGTAAACAACCGGTTCCTTATTCGGGCCCGGCGCCACGATCCCCAGCACGTTTTCATCGCGAAGTAGCGCGCCGTCCAAAACCGTGGAATTGGATTGGGTGGCCCGCATCCCGAGGGTGTTCCAATCGTCCTTGATGGCGAAGCCGCCGTCGCCCCGTTCAACCAGGCCGAAAACGTCACGCACCCCGGAGTCATCCTTGAGCGCGCCGAAAGTCATGAGGTAATCCCACGCGGGCGCGAGGGACGTGAAAACTTTGGTGCCGTACAGCCGGTATCCCGCCTCATCGCGTTCGGCCCGGGTGAGCGAACCGAAAAGCACCAGGTCATTACCAGGTTCAGAAATACCGAAAGCGAACAGCTTACCGGCCGCGGCTTCGCGCAGAATCTTTTCCCCGGCGGCTACGTCGTTGCGCACCAGGTGGCGGCCGAGCCCCACAATAATCTGGTGCATATTAATGCCCAGCGCAGTGGCTGGAGCGTACTTCGCCAAACGGGTCTGTTCCGCGCAAATCTCCACCAAGCTCAAGCCGGCCCCGCCGTATTCCTTGGGGACAAAAGCGCCGTAGTAGCCGGCCTGCTTCAAATCTTCGTAGTCCTCACGCGGGAATTCATTGGCGGCATCCACCGCCGCCGCCCGCGAGCGCAGTGTTTCCAATAGATCTTCGGTAAGGAAAGCCATTGATTCTCCCTGTTGTTGTGGACGACGGCGATACTCCCGCCATCGCGGGGACCGCCCACTCACGCTAGAGAGTGTACCGCGGGCCTCCGACACAAAAAATGGTGAAAATGAAGCCGGGGGATCTCCCCGTGTTTCTCCCCGTGTTTTGCATTCCCCGCGAACTCGTTTAGACTGGCACCTGACTCCCCACGTGGCGTCATCTTGCAAAACTCCCCCAGGGCCGGAAGGCAGCAAGGGTATGCGGGCTCTGGCGGGTGCGTGGGGCGTCTTGTATCTACCATCTTGTATCCACAGGTTTTTTGCGCGCGTGATTCGTGTCGTAGGTACCCCGTAGACTGATACTCGTGAGCATGGCATTGTATCGGCGGTATCGCCCGGAGCGTTTTCAAGATGTTATCGGCCAGGAGCAGGTAACTCGTCCCCTCATGGCTGCGTTGCGCGGGGAGCGCACGGTGCACGCCTATCTCTTCTCCGGCCCGCGCGGGTGCGGGAAAACTACCTCGGCGCGCATCCTTGCCCGCTGCCTGAATTGTGCGCAGGCGCCCACGGATACGCCGTGCGGGGAATGTGCCTCGTGCCGGGAACTGGCGGGGGATGGCCCCGGTTCGCTGGACGTGGTAGAAATGGACGCGGCCAGCCACGGCGGGGTGGATGATGCCCGTGACCTGGTCGAACGCGCGGCTTTTGCCCCTAGCCGGGATCGCTACAAGATTTTCATTATTGACGAAGCCCATATGGTCACCACTCAGGGTTTCAACGCTCTGCTCAAACTCGTGGAAGAACCTCCGGCTCATATCAAGTTCATTTTTGCCACTACGGAGCCGGAAAAAGTTATCGGCACTATCCGCTCGCGTACTCATCACTATCCGTTCCGCCTGGTCTCCCCGGCGCGCATGGAGGAATACCTCTCGCAAATCTGCGCGGAGGAAGGCATCACTCCGGAACCGGGGGTGCTCGGTTTGGTGGTGCGCGCGGGCGGGGGATCGGTGCGTGATTCCCTCTCGGTTTTGGACCAGCTCATGGGCGGTTCGGAAACCTCCACGCTGTCGTATTCTCAGGCGGTTGCGCTGCTGGGTTATACGGATAGCGGCTTGCTGGATCGCGCGGTCACCGCCATTGCCGAAAGTTCGGGCAGCCAGCTTTTCGGCGTCGTCGAAGAACTTATCGGTGCCGGGCACGAACCGCGCCGTTTCGTGGAAGATCTGCTCCAGCGCCTGCGCGATCTGATCGTCATCGATTTGGCGGGGGATGCCGCGGCGGACGCTTTGGGTGAATTACCGCAGGATCAGCTGGCCGCTATGCGCACCCAGGCGCAGGCTTTGGGGGTGGCGCGCGCCACCGAAAGTGCCGAGCGTGCGAACGAGGCGCTTTCCGCGATGGTGGGCGCTACCTCGCCGCGCTTACAACTGGAATTGCTCTGTGCTCGGCTTTTGCTTCCCGGCAGCGGGGCGGCGCCTTCGGGGAGCGGTTCCGGTGGCGCGGCGCGGGAAAGCGGCGCGGCGCGCCCCGTTACTGGACCCGCGGCAAGTGGTGGAAACGCGCGGAAATCGCCGCAGGATATTGCGCGGGAAAAGGCCCGGGCAGCCGCCGCTGCGGCCGCAGCGCAGCGCGGGGCCCCGGTAGTTCCGGGTTCTGCTAGCGTTCCGGCTGCGTCTGCGCCGCAGCCTGTTACTTCCGTTCCGGTACAGAACGACGACGCCGCAACTCCCACCCAGCCCGCTCCTCAACAGGCTAAGGAATCGTCCGCGGCGCCAGCTGCAGCTCAGCCGCTGGAGCAACCCGCGCAGCCGGTGGAGCAACCCGCGCAGCAGCGTGCTCCGCAAGCGGAAGAACACCCGGCTCAGCAGGCGGTTCAGCCAGCCGGTGAACCAGCAGTGCAGCAACCGCGCGAAGGTAGTGTGGAGCGGGTGGCCGCTCCGGAGGAATCGGGGCCGGATCACGCTGCCGAGCTCACGGCCCGGTGGGCGGAGGTAGCCTCATCCGGGCGTTTCGCCCAAGCGATTTTCTCCGGGCCTACCAGGGTGCTCGGCTCGCGGGGAAACCAGGTTGCCCTGGAGTTTTCTTCGGAGAAGGTGCTCGGCGCCCTCCAAGATCCGCGGAATGTGGAGCGTTTGAGTGCCCACCTTTCGCATTTCACCTCGGTTCCGGTCACCGTGCGGGTTATTTCCGCGGCCCCTCAGCAGGCCGATGCCCCGGGGCAACCGGGTAGCGCGGGTCAGCCGGCTAACGCAACGGTTGCGGAGAATCCCCAATCGCCAGCTACAGCTCAGCCGCGCCCGAGCGGTCCCGATGGCGGTGGTGCCCACCCAAAAGCTAATGCCGCCACCGCGGCGGCCGCTCCTGCTCCTGCTCCCGCCAGCGCTGCCGGTGCACCCGCACGGCAGGAAGCAGTCCGCGGTGCAGGTAGCGCGGCCGCGGATGATGAGTGGCCTGAACCTGAAGAACTCTCCGATCCGGATGACGCGGAAGACTACCCGCCCAGCCGGCAACAAGCCGCGCCCGGAAATGCGAGCTCTGGCGCGGCCAGCCCTGGCCCGGCTAATTCCGGATCAGCTAGCCCCGGATCAGCTAACCCTGGCGGGGAGATTCCCTTCTATCTTCAAAACATGCCCATGCCGCAGCCTTTCGCCGGCCCGAACGATATGCCGGCATCCCCGGGAAGTCCGGCACTAGGTGGCAGCCAACTCGCCGCGGCGCAGCCCGCAGCAGGGCAGGTAGCTGCGGGGCAGCCAGCCGCACCTGAGCCCACGCAGGATTTCCATATCCCGCGCCCGCCGCAGCGCACCCAGGAAGTCCCCACCTATGACGCCCGGGAACACCTACGCCAGCTTCGCCACGGAGCAGCGGGGGGCAACGCGCCTGCGGGGAGCGCGCCCGGCGGTAGGGGAGCCACGGGCCCTGGGCCCAGTGTCAATGCACCCGCTGCGCCGGCCAGCTCCGCGCCAGCCGGTCCGAACAGCCCGCATAATTCCGCGCCGCAGGCGGGGGTGGGGTATTCTACTGAGGAGGATGATGTCTCCTTGGATGATCCCACAATCGAGCAGAGCAATGTTGTCGGTCTGCAAGTTGTGGTGGAAATGCTCTCGGGAACCATCGTTGAAGAAATTGATACCGCACAAGGAGGAATGTAGTGGCGGGGGTGTATGACGGCGCCGTGCAGGAGCTCATTGATGAGCTCGGGCGCCTGCCGGGCATCGGCCCGAAAAGCGCCCAACGCATTGCCTTCTACCTCCTCGAACAAGAAGAACCTGAAGTGCGGGCGCTCGCGGAAGCCATGCTCCGGGTCAAGGAACGGGTTCACTTCTGCCAGATCTGCGGCAACGTGACCGAAGCTGATATCTGTTCGCTGTGCTCAGATGCCCGGCGTAGTGATGCCGTGATCTGCGTCGTCGAAGAAGCCAAAGACATCATGGTCATCGAACGCACCCGCGAATACCGCGGGCGCTACCACGTGCTAGGCGGCTCCATCAACCCCATCCAAGGTATCGGCCCGGAAGACCTGCGCATCCGCGAACTCCTCACCCGGCTCCAAGATGGCCGCGTCACCGAAGTCATTATCGCCACCGACCCCAATATTGAAGGCGATGCCACAGCGGCCTACCTCATCCGCCTCCTCACCCCCATCGGAATCGCGCTCTCCCGCCTCGCCTCCGGACTCCCCGTGGGTGGAGACCTCGAATACGCTGACGAAATCACACTCTCGCGCGCCTTCGAAGGTCGCACCCGCATTACCAGCGGCACAACCGCCACCACCACAAGCACAGAAACCACCGGCACGGGCACCACGAACACACCCGGCACGGGCACGGAAACCACGAGCACGCCCGGAACAGGCATGACAGACACGAGACGAATGCCCTCGGTGGTTCCGGGCACCACGCCTTCCGCCCCAGTTGCGGAAACGCACGGCGAGCACAACTAAACAGCTCAGTCCGGGATCACCGTAAAGCACAGCGCACCGCCCCAATGAGGCACCTCGCACAAAGCGGTACTTCGCACAAAGCGACGCTTCGTATAATGCGGCATCTCGCTCATAAGAGCACCGAGCAGGAGAACAATCTCACCTGAAAATCTCGGAAAGCCCCGCAGGCGGCCCCGCGCTTCCAGTTACCATTAGTAAGTCTCGGAAAAATAGGAGTTAATGTGGCACTCATCGTGCAGAAGTTCGGGGGATCCTCGGTCGCCGATCCCGCCGGACTCAGACGAGTGGCGAAACGAATTGCCCAGACCAGCAAAGCCGGAAACAAAGTCGTTGTTGTGGTTTCCGCCATGGGAGACACCACCGATAATCTCTTGGACCTCGCCCACAACGTCACCGATAACCCGCCCGCGCGGGAACTCGATATCCTCCTCACCGCGGGGGAACGCATCTCCATGGCCCTCCTCGCCATGGCCGTCAATGACGAAGGCGTCGCGGCGCACTCGTTCACCGGCCAGCAAGCCGGCCTGCACACCGATGCACGCTACGGCAATGCCTCCATCACCGGGATCGTTCCCGAACGCATTTTCCGGACCGTGCAAGACGGCGCCGTCGCCATTATTGCCGGATTCCAAGGCGTGAACGACACCAATGACGTCACTACCCTCGGGCGGGGCGGCTCCGATACCACCGCCGTGGCCTTCGCCGCCGCCCTCGGCGCGGACGTATGCGAAATCTACACGGACGTGGATGGCGTGCTTTCCGCGGACCCGCGCATCGTCCCCGCGGCCAGCCAACGCCGCGAACTCAGCTACGAAGAAACGCTAGAATTAGCGGCACACGGAGCGAAAGTGCTCCACCTGCGGGCGGTGGAATTCGCCCGGAAATTCAATGTGGCCTTGCACGTACGATCATCATTCTCCGAGAACGAAGGGACGTGGATAGTGGAAGAAACCGCGAAACAGGGCGGATACGAAGACGCCGTCGTCGTCGGAGTGGCACACGACCGCAACCAGGGCAAAATCTCGGTCACGGGCGTGCCCAATCTTCCCGGATCCGCCGCGAAAATCTTCTCCTGTGTGGCCGAAGCGGACTGCAATATTGACATGATCGTGCAGAACACCGCGCTTACCCGGGTGGGCCTGAGCAATATTTCCTTCACGGTTCCCCGCGATCAGGTGGACCTCGCCGTCGCCGCGCTACGCGCCAACCAGGCCGAATTCGGTTTCGAAGACATCGCCGTCAGCTCCGAAATCGGCATCCTCTCCATCGTGGGCGCGGGCATGCGCTCCCACAGCGGCGTCTCCTCCAAGCTGTTCAAAACCCTGGGGGATAACGGCGTGAACGTGGATATGATCAGTACCTCGGAAATCCGCATTTCCGTGGTGGTAGACCCGAATGTGCTAGACGCGGCCGCCCGCGCGGTCCACACCGCCTTCGGGCTGGATGCCAGCGAAGAAGCAATCGTTTACGGAGGGACAGGCCGATGAGCATCACCTTGGCAGTAGTGGGAGCAACCGGGCAGGTCGGGCGGGTTATGCGCGCCCTGCTGGAAGAACGCGACGTTCCGGTGGACCGGGTGCGGTTCTTTGCGACGGCGCGCTCAGCCGGCACCGAACTGCCCTTCCGCGGCAACAACATCGTGGTGGAAGATATTGCCACCGCTGACCTGGCCGGCATTGATATCGCGGTGTTCTCCGCTGGCGGGGATGCCTCGCGCACCTACGCGCCGAAGTTCGTTGCGGCCGGTGCCGTCGTCGTCGATAATTCTTCCGCGTGGCGCCGCGACCCGGACGTGCCGCTCGTCGTATCCGAAGTCAATCCGCAGGATATCGCGCGCCGCCCCAAGGGCATTATCGCCAACCCGAATTGCACCACCATGGCCGCGATGCCCATCCTCAAGCCGCTGCACGATGCCTACGGGCTCACTCGTCTGATCGCCTCCTCCTACCAGGCGGTCTCCGGTTCCGGGGTGCGGGGCGTGCACGAGCTAACCACCGGGGTGCGCGCCGCGCTGGGCGGGGATGTGGAAGCCCTCGCCTTGGACGGGCACGCCGTGGAACTGCCCGAACCTGAGGTGTACCGGGCTCCCATCGCTTTCAACGCGGTCGCTTTTGCCGGGAACCTCGCCGCGGACGGCAGCGGCGAAACCGACGAAGAACAAAAACTACGCAACGAATCGCGCGAAATCCTCGGCATCCCGGACCTCGCGGTGGCCGGAACGTGCGTCCGCGTGCCGGTGTATACCGCGCACGGGATGTCCGTCAACGCGGAATTTGAGCGGGAGGTCGACGTCGCAGCCGCTATCCAGCTGCTCGAAGCAGCCCCCGGTGTTGCGGTAGTTGATCTGCCCAATCCCCTGGATGCGGCCGGGAAGGACGCCTGCTTCGTGGGGCGCATCCGGCGTGATCCCTCGGTGCCGGGCGGGCGCGGGCTGGCCTTCTTCTGCGTGGCCGATAACCTGCGCAAAGGCGCGGCCCTCAATACCATCCAGCTGGCTGAGCTGGTTATCAAGGAGCTCGCGGAGAAAAGCGCGGCCTAGGGGCAGGTGCGGCCTGAGCCTTGCCGTGCTCCGGCACACTGCTCCGGCGCCGTGCCGCGCTTTATTCCGGCGTGGCGGTGACCGCGGGGATCTCCCCGGTTTCTCCGTCCAGGAAGGTTGATTCGTCACGCCGGTGGCGCAGCACTTTCTCCACGAAGGAGGCCACAGCCTCGGCCTGCGGTACATCGCGCTGCTGGTCTTCGGAGATGAACCAGCGGTGCTCGAGGATTTCGTGGAACAGCTCGGCCGGCTCCAGTTTCGCGGTGAGTTCGGGCGGGATTGCGGCTACGGTCGGCTCATAGACATCCGCGAGCCAATCGTGGGCAATCATCATGTCGGATTTGCCGCTCTTATTGTGGAGGGCGGCGTATTCGTCAATATCGTTGAGGATACGCCGAGCCTGGTTTTCTTCCACATCTAGGCCGGTCAGGCGCCACACCTTGCGTGAATAATGCCCGGCCTCCACGATCTTAGGCTGGATGAGGAGGCGGTCTTCGTCCGGGCCGGAATCGATAGCGATTTCGTCTACGTCGAAGCCGAGGTCGTTGAGGCGCCGCACCCGCTCGGTGACCTTCCACTTTTCATCCGGGCCGATAGCCACCTGCGCGGTGATTTCTTCCCATAGCTCGAAGTAGCGATCAGCGAAGGTATCACCCACCCCGATGGTGTCGAAATCTTCGGGGAGGACGCCGCCGGCTTGCAAATCCATGAGCTCACCGATGATATTCGTGCGGGCCACGTCAATATCGTATTCGCGTTTACGTTGGGTGATGGGGCTGTAGAGCTCCCCGGTTTCCGCGTCCACCAAATAGGCCGCGAAAGTTCCCGCATCGCGGCGGAACAGGGTATTCGAAAGTGACACATCGCCCCAGAAAAACCCGAGAAGGTGGAGCCGTACCAGGAGCACGGCCAGCCCGTCGATGAGCTGGGCGATGGTGGCGCGCCGGTGCTGCTGCCCGAAAATAGCGCGGTAGGGGAGTGAGAAGGGAAGATGCTCGGTGATGAGGCAGGCGTTGAGGGCGTTGCCTTCCGCGTCGGTACGTTTGGAGACCACCGCTACCGGTTCCACCGAGGGCGCCCCGAGGCGCTTCAAGGTGCGTAAGAGTTCGTATTCGCGTACTGCCACCAGCTCGGAAATCTCTTTGATGGCGATAATGCGCCCGGAGAGCCGCACGAAACGCACCGTGTGGCGGGAAATACCGCGGGGGAGCGCAGCGATGAGATCGCGCGGCCACTCTTCGAGCGCCACGTTCCACGGCAGATCGAGGAGGTCAGGTTCAACGCTAGCCGCCATAATGGATAGCGAGGATCGCATGAGTGTCCTTTCCGGGAGTAGCTGCGGCTTAATCGTAGCCGAAAGCTCGCGAGCCCGGCGTGCCATCAACCAAGGCCCCCGCCTCCACCATCCCGGCTTCTTCCAGGAAGGCCCGTACAGGCGGGGTGAGATCCGCCAAGATTTCGGCGGGGGTGCCGACCTGCTGGAGCACACCGTCCACCATCACACCCACGCGGTGAGCGCAACTGAAAGCTTCGCGCGGATCGTTCGTCACGTACACCGTGGTGATCCCGGTGCGTTCTTGAAGTACGGAAATCTGCTCGCGAATCTCATCGCGAATTTCCACATCCATATTTTTCAGCGGCTCGTCCATGAGGAAAATACGCGGCCGGCGCACCACCGCCCGCCCCATGGAGACTCGCTGGCGTTCCGCGCGAGTCAGCTGCGCGGGTTTCGCGTCCAATAACTCGGTGAGTTCCAAAATATCCGCAGCCTGCGCCACCCGCGCGGCGATATCTTCCGGGTCCGCCCCGGCTATTTTCAGGTGGAAGCCCATATTATCCGCGACCGTCATATGCGGATACAGGGCGTAATTCTGAAATACGATCACTACATCGCGCATGGAGGGCGGTAGCGCGGTCACATCTTCTCCGTCCAGCAGCACAGCTCCGTAGTCGATATCCTCCAGCCCCGCAATCATGCGTAAAACCGTGGATTTCCCGGAGCTAACCGGGCCGGTGAGCGCGAAAAATTCGCCGTCGTTGATATGGAGATTCACGTGGTCAACCGCCGGTGCGGGCGCATCGGGATAGTACAGTGTCGCGTTGACGAGTGACACAGAAGCCATGGGAATTCTCCATCAGTAACAGCGGTCGGCATTGACACGCTCACCCACTATTATGCCACGTCAGGAACTTGAATACGAGGGCGTGCTCCGCGGGAAAAATGCGCCGGCCCGCACACTTCGGTATTTTTGAGGTATGCGGGAGGAAATCGGTGGCTATCGGCTGGTGCGGCGCATCGGCTTTGGCGGCATGTCCACGGTCTACGAGGCGGTGGATGGTGCCGGCACCCGCGTTGCCCTGAAACTTCTCCACCCGGCGGCCGTGGACGGGGCGGCCGGGCGCGAACGCCTCCGACGCGAAGTTGCGATGTTGCAGCGGGTGCGCGGGCCCTACGTTGCCGAAGTCCTCGACGCGGAAACGGATGACGAGGATGCTTTTATCGTCACCCAGCTGGTGGAAGGCCCCACCCTCGCGGAGGATGTGCGCGTGGACGGTCCTTACCCGCCGGCGGAACTCGTCACCCTGGCCCGCCAGCTCCATGCCGCGGTCACCTCTGTACATCGCCTCGGGGTACTGCATCGTGATCTCAAGCCCTCGAATGTCATGCTCGGCGCGGGCGGCCCGGTTCTCATCGATTTCGGAATCGCGCAAACGGGTGGCGATGCCCGCCTCACCGTATCCGGCGCGGTCACCCACACTCCCGGTTACCTCGATCCGCGGGTGCTGCGCGGTCACGCCCCGGACGAAGCCGCTGACCTGTGGGCCCTCGCCGCGGTCATCGCTTTCGCCGCCACCGGGCACGACCCGTATCCCGGCGCGAACCCGGCGGTTATTATGCGCCGCGTGCTCGAAGGGGACGTGGATGTCACCGGCGTGCACCCGCGCATCGCCCACGCCTTGCGCGCCGCGCTCGCGGAGCCGGTGGAGGAACGCTGGGGGATTGACGCGGTGGTCGCGGCGCTCGCGGATCCGGCCGCGTGGGCGGAGCCTCCGGTGAGCGCACCGCCTCCTGCACCCGCGCTGCGGCCTGCGCCCGCGCCACTTCCCGCTACCGCGCCCCTTTCTGCGTCGGCGGCACTGCCGCTCACCTCCCCGGAAAGTTCAGAAGATGCGGGGGAGAGCGGGGAGTACGACGCCGCCGCTACCGCCCCCCGCCTGCTGCCCACCCAGGTGGCGCCAGTCACGCCGGCCGCCGCTCCCGCTGCTGCCGCAGGGCCGAGCTACAACGCCGCGGATAGCGTGCCCAGTGCTTTCCCGGAGACCTGGCCCCAGCCCATTTACGCTGGGTCCGCCACCGCACCCTACCCGGCAGCCGTACCGGGGCCTGCTGCGCCGGGTCCCACCACGCCAGCTACCTTCGGCCCCGCCGCTTTCGAATCCCAGTCGGAATCCGCACCCTATTCGCAGTTCGCACCGCAGGAACCCACGCCGCTCCCGCTGTGGGCCCGCCCGCCGCGCCGTACTCCCATTCTCACCTTCGTGGCGGGTGCGCTGCTGTGCGCCCTGGTTGCTGCCTGGCAAATAGCCGGATACGTGGGATATGCACTCGTCACAGTGGGCCTGGTTTTTGCGAAGCGGAACGCGGCGCGGCTGCTGCGGCGTCGTGAAGAAGAAGGCGGGCCGTTCCGCGGGGAACACCTGGGGCAAATTTTGCGCGCCCCGCTCACCTTTGTGGAAAGCGCCGTCAGTGTAATTCCGCTGCACGGGATCGGGCTCCTCGCGGTGACGTTCGGCTACGTGGCAGCGCGCCTGGGTGGGTTTTCCGGGCCGGGCGCCGGCGCGGTGGCGGCGCTCGCGGGGGTGGCAATCTCCTGGCTGAGCCCGAGCGGGCGGCCCGCACGCCGCGGCAGCGCGGTTGTTTTCGGGCGCCTAGCCCCCACGCGCTCCTACCGAGTTTTCTGGACCGTGGTGCTGGCCGCCGGCGCGGCCGGGATCGCGTTGCTGGCCCTTGGCGGGGTGCTGGGCGTGCCCGCGGATACCCCGCTCAGTTTCGGATATTACGGCGAACCGCTCGTCGCGATGATCAGGGATATTATGGGCGGCGCCGCCAACTAATTGGCCCGCGCGGGCAATGTCACCCGGCTGGCCCTCACTTTTCCCAGGGAAAGCGGCGATAATTGACATGTTAAAGTCAGGGTGAAAGGCGCAGTGGCCGGCTGGCCGCAGGCGCGTCGTCGTAACCGAGGGAAAGTGAATGGCACAGACTCAGAAGAATAACCGGCAGACCTCCGCGGCACAGCGGCGTGAAACCGCGCGCGCGGCGGCGGCCCGGCTCCAGGAACAGGAAAAGAAGCGGGCGCGGCGCAACCGCGCGCTCGCGGTTGTTGCAGCTGTTGTGGTGGTGGCGCTTATCGCTGCGGCCGTGTGGTTCATCCTCTCGAATAAGAAGGATGAGGCGGGTGCCCCGGCCACGCAGGAAAGCTCCGCGGCCGCGTACCCGAGCGCGCCGGCTACGCCGCTGGCTGAACGCCCCGCCCCGAAGGTCACCGCGGAGTTGCCCAAGAACGTCACTCCGGATGTGGGAGTGAGCGTGGGGAGCTCGCTGGCGGCCGGCACCGTGAACGAAGGCAAACCGGTTGTTGATATTTACTTCGACTACCTGTGCGTGTGGTGCAACCGCCTGGAAACCTCCTACGCGGAGGAGCTCACCCAGCGCGCGAAGAATGGCGAGATTACGCTGGTCTACCACCCGCTCGTGGTGGAATCTCAGTACGAATTCTCGCATACGGCCTCCGCTTCGGCCCTGTGGGTCGCGGAGCACCGCCCCGATGTTTTCGCGGCCTACCACAATGAGATTTTCGCGATGACGGCCCCGCTTTTCGAATCGAAGGAAAAGGTGCCGGTGCCGCAGACCGCGCAGCTGGCCGAGCTCGGTAAGAAGGCCGGCCTCACCGATGCCGAAGCCGAGCAGATGATCGCGGACGTGGCCGTTGGCGAAGGTAAGCCCGGCATGTACTCCGAGCTGCTGGGGCAGTCGCTCCAACAGTTCAGCGCCGACGGCTTCACCGGCACGCCCACCGTGCTTCTCAACGGCAAACAGGTGGCGGACTGGACCGACGGTAAGCTCACCGCCGCGCTGGACGCCCTCAAGTAGCGCTTTGCCCGGCGCCGCGTGCCGTGAAGGTACGACGACGCCGCAGCGGGGCGGCCGCTGCGCGCCGCCCCGCTGGCGCCTAGCTCCCGGGATCCCTATTTGTTCCAGAGGGGGGATTCTGGCATGATAAACTCTGGTTCCTTGCTCGGCGGGTACGCTGGGCAAGAATTGCCTCCGTAGCTCAGTTGGTAGAGCAGCTGTCTTGTAAACAGCAGGTCACAGGTTCGAGTCCTGCCGGGGGCTCCGCTACAACAATTTTTTATGGACACCACCCCTCGTGACCTAGTCGGATAAACGGCTGCTTGCATAATAAAATGTGTAAAGATGCAGGTCAGCGGCTTGTGAGTAGTGTTTGTGGCGGTGGGGTGCGGGGTGTTGTCTGAATAGTGGCGCCTATCCCTTACAAATATGCAAGAAAATCGGTTAAGGTATGTAGCTGAAGGCCACTGAGTGGTGGTTGTTTCACGCGCCAATACATAAGTTTGCTGGGAAGGCTTGGTTTTTCGCAGTTTTCTTGGTGTTGGTTGGATTTGGATCAAGCCTGGTGCTTGGTGTTTTTGGGAAAGGTTATCTTGATGTTCAAGATTGGGAAACGGGTGGCGGCGTCAATTGCTGCGCTCGCTGTTGTGACGGGGGGGGGGTAGCGTCTTATAGCTTTGCGGCCGAGCATATGGTGAAAGACCTTGCGGTCGCGGTTGTGGCTGATGGTACCCCTGACTTCAGCCAAGAAGAGGGCCCTGGTAAGGATATGGGTCCGAATAATGGGGTTGTGCGTTCGCTGGATACTGTTGATTATGAAGTGTCGTGGCAGGTTACCAAGGATGGTGACTATACGCTTGAGGCGGAGTTGCCTGCTGGTGTGGAGTTCGCTGCGGGTTCTGATTCGTTTTGTAATAACGCCGGCAAGGCCATTTCGAATGATCTGACTTATAAGAATAAGAACACGTTGCGCTGTGAGCTGTCTGGTAAGGCTGGGCAGAGCGTGAAGTCGGCGGTGAAGGTGTTTGTGCGCCGGGCTGCGAATGATTCGGTGATCCCGCTCCAGTTCACGGCTGGTGGTGCTACCTCGAATAAGATCGCGACCACCGTCTCAGCAAAGGCTGAAGGTTATGGGCTGGCAATATCTGGGGGTGATATCTGGACAGCTTTTGAAGAGGGGGACAACAAATATCTATACGGTTCTCTTTATTTTAACGTGACAGCTAACCGTCCGGCCACTGGTATCCAAAAGGGCTTGGAAGCATTGACCGGTGACTATACGATTAATATGCCGCTTGACCTTCCAGAAGGTAGTTTCGTCGACTGCAATGGGGAAATTGGTGCCGTGCGCCCCGAAGGGAGGCTTGGCAATGAGAATAATTCATACCGAAATAACGGTAAATGCGAGGTGTCCTACGATAAAGCGGCTAAGGTACTTAATGTAAATATTAGTGGCGCAGATTTAACGGCATCGTCCTGGCCCACCCGCACCCGGGTTGATAGCCCGTGGAACGAGAATTACCTGAATGGCACATATATCCGGATAGCACTTCCCGCGCAGTGGACAACTGAAAATAATGATCCGAGCGGTACTAAGAAACTTGACTATGGTGACGCCACTCTTAGTGCAACCAGCATGAGTGAAGAACCCGTGACCGCTACCGCTTCTGTTAGCCAAGGGACTGTTGTTAATGCTGGTTTGGCTAACGTATGGATGGACTTCCCCCGGAATGATGGTGAATCCTCTCCTTACACAGGCGGGGCAACGATGATGCCGGGGCAAACACGTGGCATGAGCTGGGGTTCTGGTTTTAATCGTCCGGGTGAGTTTTATGGTGGTACGTATGGTCAGTGCGTGAGCGTGAATCCGGACGAACTGCGTTTTGTTCCTGGTTCTGTAAGGAATTGGGTACATCAAAATAGAGGTCCGAACGGTACCCCGGAATTCTATGTAGGGGATGAAGATACTCTTGCTGATAGTTTTGATTGCGGATTCCCAGGGGATGGGAATAGCCAGTGGGTGACGAACCCGAGTGACTATTCCAAAGTTAGAGCTGTCCGCATCAAACACATGGACATAATTAAGCATTACCACGGTGATTCCGCGATCACTTATTTCCAGCTGCAGCGCCCGGAAGAATCAGTTATCGCGGATGGTGCAAAACTTTATGTGCAATCGCGTAACTATGTAAAGAAAACCGATGGCATTGTTGTTAACATCAACAATAACCCTAAATTCCACGCTTCGTACGGTGCAAAAGCCTATTTTGTGGCGCAATCGGGTTCGTATCGTCTTGAAGCGTCGTGGGGTTCTGCGCAGGCGGTGTTTGGGGATACGAATACGTTGACTGTGAAAGCTAACGCTAAGAACCTTACCGATGGGACGATCACTGTTTCTCTTCCCGAGGGCGTGAAAGTCACTGACCCGGCCGGTGGGACGATCTCTGAGGATGGGCGGTCTGTTTCCTGGGATGCCGCAGGGTTCACTGATCCGAAGGCATTGCAAGTCCAGGTGACCACGAAGTCCCCGGCAACTATCGAAGCCAGCGTTGTGCTCACGTCTGAACAGTTCAAAGACGTTATTATCGAGCGTCGCACGGCGAAGGCATCATTTGTTACTGGCATGGCTGAGCACGTGACTGCGGCTATCTCTACCAGTGCTCCCGATAATGTGGTGACGCTAGAGACCGGGACGGTATCTATTCCGTTGACGTTGTCGTGGGGTAACGCCACCACGGGTGATGCTAGTGGTGAGCTGGTGTGGTCTGTTCCCGGAAATGCAGTTCTCGCATCGGTTGGTGAAGCTCCTAGTGGTGTGTCGGTGCAATGCACTGCCCAAGATCGCACCGAAGTCACGGCTGGTCTTGCGGCTGACAAGTCCGGTAAGACCCTGACTTGGTCTACGTGTCCGGCCGATACCGCTGGTCTTGCCGGTGTGACGGCTGTGAAGGTAGTGACCGGTACTCTGGCTTCGACTGCGACTGGCACCCTGCCTGTGAGTGTTACTGCTAATGCGGTTGGTGACGTGAATACGTCGTTTACCGCGGGTGTCTTCACCACGGCTGGTAACGGCACGGTTGACTTCTTGGATGCCACCCCAATTAACGTGTATGTACGTACACCTGCCCCGGAACCGGTAGTGACGGAAGGCGAGTGGACGGACGCAACCGATTCGAGCGCGAAGAACTGTGACACCAAGCAGGTGACTCAGACTCGCACCGTCACGACTACGCCTTTCAAGTGGGACGCGGCTGGAAAGCAATGGGTTGCCGACCCGGATCATGCGACCACGCGGACTGAGACTCAGACTCGTGATATGAGTGATGAGGAGCTTCAGGTTTGTACCCCCAAGCCCGCGGATGACGTAAAGACAGCTGAGTGGGTGGATAGCACTGATGCGGGTGCGAAGAATTGCGCGACCAAGCAGGTTTCCCAGACCCGCACGAAGACCACGACTCCGTATAAGTGGGACACCGCTACCAAGACGTGGGTTCTGGATACGGACAAGGTGAAGGTTGAGTCTGAGACTCAAACCCGGCCCATGAACGATACGGAATTGATGGCTTGTGCGATTCGCCCTGCCGATAAGGTGGATACCACCGAGTGGGTCGATAGTACCGAGGACGGGGCAAAGGATTGTGCCACGGGGAAGGTGAAGCAGACCCGCACGAAGACCACGACTCCGTATAAGTGGGACACGGCCGCACACGAGTATGTGGTGGACACTGAAAACGCGGTAACTATCACTGAGACCCAGAATCGTGACATGACTGATAGTGAGCTTCAGGTCTGTTCCCCCAAGCCTGCCGACAAGATCGACAATGCCGAGTGGGTGGATTCGACGGATGAGGGTGCGAAGGATTGTGCCACGGGGAAGGTGATCCAGTCTCGCACGGTGACCACGACTCCCTATAAGTGGGATGCGGGAACTAAGAAGTGGGTTCTTGATACTGAGAAGGCCGTGACCACGACCGAGACCCAGAAGCGGGACATGACCGATAGTGAGTTTCAGGTCTGTACCCCGGCCCCTGCTGATGACGTGAAGACGACTGAGTGGGTGGACTCGAGCGAGGAGGGTGCGAAGGATTGCGTGGCTGGTAAGGTCAAGCAATCTCGTACGGTGACGACTACCCCCTACAAGTGGGATGCCACTACCAAGACATGGGTGGTGGATACCGACAAGGCCGTGACCACGACCGAAACCCAAACGCGGGATATGAGCGACGGCGAGCTGCAAGAATGCACCGTCAACCCCGGCATCCAGGTCGAGGAAACCCAATGGGTGGACTCGAGTGAGGATGGGGCGAAGGATTGCGCCACGAAGAAGGTTACCCAGACTCGTACCGTGACGACTACCCCGTATAAGTGGGATAGCGCGGCTAAGAAGTGGGTCCTGGATAGTGAGAATGCTACGTCAAAGATCGAGACCCAAACGCGGGATATGAACGAGGATGAGACGCGGGTGTGTATGGCGGGTACGGGTGTACCGGTCTACCCGGACCCCACCCCTGTTGCGCCGGGTGGCAAGATTGTTATTGATCCGGTCAACGGGCCCGATAACCCAGCCCAGTGTGAGCCTTCTGGTCCTATCACGCGCGCTGATGGAGGGACTGTCACAGTGGATAAGGATTGTAAGGTCACAATCACTATCCCTGAGGGTAAGACTCCTGGCGAGCTGACCCCGCCTGTTGAGGTCACGCCTAAGTACCCGACCCCGGATAAGCCCACTGTTGTGGTGCCGGTGAAGGTGATTGATACCCCGGATTGGGATGACACGACTACTACTCCGGATAGCCCGGTAACTATCGAAAAGCGCAAGGGTGAAATCCCCGAGGGTGCCACGGTGGAAGTTACTGGTCCTGGCACCGCGGTACTCAATCCTGACGGCAGTATTACTCTCACGCCGGATAATGGGGCTCAGCCTGGCACGACGATCACGATCAAGGTGGTCGATAAGGTAGGTAATCCCCTCGACAACATCACGGTGACGATTATTGAGCCGAAACCTGCCCCGGATTGGGACGACTCGATCACGGGGCCGGGTAAGAAGATCGACGTGCCCAATAAGGGCGGGGATGTCCCACCTGGCACGACGATCACGGTCAACGGCCCGGGCAGCGCGGTCTTGAATCCGGATGGGTCTATTACTGTCACCCCGAATGAGGGAGCGCGCCCTGGTGAGAAGATCACCATCGCGGTCAGTGACGGTGAGGGTAAGGTAGTGGATTCCTTTACCGTGAAGATCGGCAAACTCAAGACGGCTGCGAAGAGCTTGCCGGTTACTGGAGCGAGTGCTACGGGTCTGGCTGGTATGGCTGTGTTGCTCGTGGTTGCTGGTGGCTTGGTGGCTTGGCAGCGTCGTCGTAAGTAAAAAATATAGAAGCCATGTCGGCTAGCCCCTCAATGTGAGGGGTTGGGGGTGGTAGGCGAATGTTCGAAACTGGTTTGCCTACCACCCCCCTATTTATTTCTTGTAAACACGCCCCTGGGCTCGTTGAGGAGCGTGAGTGAGCCTAAGCGGTGCTGGTCATGCTTTGTGGCTGTGTGGTTTTGCTTGCGTGGGAAGCAAGGAGGCGTGGTTCCCCTTGCCTGTGTGTTGGCGTGGCGCGTGTGGTTTTTCGTGGTTTGTGAAATGGGGTGTTTGTGGTGAGGCTTGAGTTATTAGAAACCCTTGGATTGTATTCAAGGCTGGGAACGATGGACGCGGTTGCTCGTGAGTGTGGTTGCACCACGGCGGCGGTGGTCAAGCGTATCCAGTTATTAGAAGAGGAAGTGGGTTACCGGCTTACCCGGAGGGTGGGACGCGGTAGCGAGCTGACGGAGGCTGGCTGGCATTTAGTGGAGCGCAGCTTTCAGATTCTGGCACTTGTGGATAAAACTGTGAGCGAGATAAAGGATGCGGTGGATGACCCGCGTGGGCGGGTCGTGATTGTAGGGCGTGAAAGTAGTGCCCTGGACCGGCTTGCGATGGTGATGGGGCAAGTACGGCAGAGGTTTGCGGGTGTTAGTTTCCAGGTAGTCGCGTGTGGGAGAGAGCAAGCAGCTCGCATGCTTGGCGAGGGGAGAGCTTCTTTTGCGGTGTTAGATGCTTCCTGGGATTGTGCTTCGTGGGAGACGCTTAGCTTGCCGGGTGAGGACCGGTGGGGGCTTCTCACTCGTAGTGATAGTGATCTAGCGGGGCGGGAGTCGGTGCGGCGTGCGGATATTGCACGGCGTGCGTTGTTGTTGCCGGGCGAGGGCAGTCGGGAGTTGGGGTATTGGTT
Organism: Actinotignum urematis; assembly: GCF_051264595.1. Taxonomy (NCBI): domain Bacteria; kingdom Bacillati; phylum Actinomycetota; class Actinomycetes; order Actinomycetales; family Actinomycetaceae; genus Actinotignum; species Actinotignum urematis. Next base: position 20,509 of record NZ_JBOZBG010000002.1, read on the forward strand.
AGGTAAGGAAAGCCAGCTTGATGTGGTGGGGTGGTATGGGACAGGACGCCAGGCTGGGGGTTTGGTTAGGGCCGGGGTTGGCGAGGCTATCGTGTTGGAGAGCACGGTTATGAGTGGGGATGAGGGTTTGGTGTTTGTGCCACTTGACTGGCTTGTGGGGGTGCGGTGTGTGTTGGCGTGGAGCCGGCAGGCACGGCTGGGGCGGGCTGGTGAGGTGTTCGTGGAAACGGCCCGAGCCGCATTTCGCATGGTAGATTGACACACTTAGTTTATCTGCGCGGCTGAGGGTGTAGCGGGCTAGCGCCGTCGTCGTTCTAATAACGTGATTGCAACGATAACGTAACCGTGACACGGATTGAAGGAACTCCGGCTAGTGTGATTCGAGATGCTAACCGGGAACTAGGCGTTTTGGGTAGCGAGCGTTATCTTCAGTCCGAGGGCTTTCATGATTTTCGTGATAGCGGCAAAGGACGGATTGCCGTCTTTTGACAGTGATTTATAGAGCGATTCGCGGTTGAGTCCAGTATCTTTAGCGAGTTGGCTCATGCCGCGAGCCCGGGCAATATCGCGCAATACTACCTGCACGGTTTTTGTATCGCCATCTTCGAGAGCAATAGCCAGGTAGTCGTTCATCGCTTCTTGGTTATCGAGGTATTTGCTTGCGTCGAAAGTTGAAAAAGTTACCTTGGTCATGACCGTTCCTCCCCGAGCTGTTTTGCCAGTTCTTGCGCTATGCGAACACCTCTTTCTTTGAAGGGAAATATGCCGGATAAGGCGGTGTCGTGCTTATTCTTACACGGAAACGGACGTGAGTGCGCGTGAACTTTCGTGCCGGAAAACAAACACGGGAGACATCGCGGTCTGGTGACCGGACGTCTCCCGCGTTGCGGTTAAGGCGCGCTATGCCGTGCGCTTGGCGCGGCTGCGCGTGACCACCGGGATGCCCATGAGGAGCAGGGCCGCGGCAGCTACCAGGCCAAAGGCGGTCGAGGTGCCGGTGCGCTGCAGCTGGGGCCGAGTGCGCTTCTTCGTTACCTGCGGGCCCTCGGGTGGGTTCGTGCCGGGATTCTCATTGGTGGGCGTGCTGGGCGTAGTGCTACCAGGAGTTCCTGGTGTTTCGGGACTTTGGGTACTCGGAGCGCTGGGCTGAGCGTCTGGGGTTTGGCTGCCCGGAGTGTTCGGTGTACTCGGTTGGTTACCGGGAGTCTCCGGATCGTCGGGGGTTCCCGGGGTAGTGGGCCGGGTACTAGGCGTGGCTGGAACACCAGTATCAGATGTTCCGGGACTATCGGGCTTCTTATCTTCCGGCACCGTCTTCTCGCAAATCTTCACGACTACTGCGGCCTGGTCACAGCCGTCTTCGTTGATTCCGCTCAGGTAGTAAGTAACCGCAGGATTCGAGTGGAGGGCAAAGGTGAAGGAATATCGATCATGAACCGACGCAGAACTTCCAATATCGGTACCGATGAGGTCGCTGCGGCCCGATTCTCCGGTGACGATGCACTGGGGTGAGCCGGTCAGACCTGCGGGAGTAGCGTGTCCAAGAAGGAACTTGTTAGTGGCGGGATCCGTCAGTGAATAAGCAGGTAACTCACCCGTGCGGGCCCAATTATATTCCTGGAGATTCTGGCATCCCTCCTCATAGGAACCGGGCCCACCACCTTCTTGACTGCACTTCCAGAGCTTATTAGTTGCGCGGATAGGAAGGACGGTCAGTTCTGATTGGACGGTGACATCGCCTTCGACCTTGATCGTGAAAACACCCGGCTCGTTGATACCGAAACTGTATTCGTCGTACATCTCCATATTTTGCACCGGGGCGCTATAACCCAGATACGATGGCTCCGCGCCGGCCTTTGCAGTGCCCGCCGTAGTACGCCATATCCCGAAGTCTGGATCAGTGAAATCAGAGGAAATGACCCCACCGCTGCTCGGCGTTTCTAGCCAACCGGAGGAATCGCGCGTCACATCAATAATGGGGAGAGCTTGCTCCACGCTTTTTACAGGAATTGTAGTTGTTACACGCACATCGGAATTCTCCGCAACCTCCCAGGCGCGATCCGGGACACTGGTGAGAGTAAATTTTACATTTTCGAGTACAGAGGGGACGAAAATGGAAGTGCCGCGCGCTGTTTGGATATGGTCGGAGGATAGAACTAGGGGAGTTGTCTGTACTGTATAGGTCACATGGGCGATGTCGCCTACCTTCTCTACGCAGGTATTCCCGCCCTGACAGTTAACCGCGCCGCCGGTCAGGGAATTAATACCACGACCCCACTGTGTGGCGACGCCACTGGCGGTGGTGGGCAGAAGCAATCCTGCTCCAGCAAGTGCAACGGCGATCGCGGCGTTTCCGAGTGCCGCTATTAATTTCTTCATGTGTCATCCATTCATAATGTTGGTAAAAATACGAGGTGTAGCGGGGCCCGTTATTCTGAACCCTTCTGGATAACCGACGCTGGACTATCTCGAAGCGGAAATGGAATTGGGGCCACACCAAAGGCGTAGATAAATCTGGTGAGATTGCTCAATAGAAATTATAACTCGAATCGTATCGGGCTGGGCAAAAAGTTAGCGACGGTCGAAAAGTAGCACAGAACCGACGGTCGCTTACACAAAATTTGCTGGGGGATGAGATACACGCAGCGATCAGTGGTGCGTGGAGCGGTGATGATTATGGGGTCCGGGAGGGGAGGGTACTGATTAGCTCGGGAACGGGTAGCGCAGGAGAAGCTTCTCACCGTACCGTTAGTGGTGCAAGGGCGTGGGGTTAGAAGCCAAGTGCGATTGATCGTTCGAACGAGACACTGTAGCCGCAGCGGCTCGTGAGTATGGAGGTTCCTCATGTTCGTTCCTGTCAGTACTTTGGTAGCTGCCGCGCCCTCGTTCCAGCGGGCATTGCGGAAAATGAGTAAATACCCGCGCGAGTCACGGATATTCTCCCAAGCGAAAATCTTGATTCCAGGTGGGGCAATATGTACATTTCCTCCGCTTATGGGCTTGGTTATTGTTTTGACTACTGATGAGGTTCCTGATCCCGTCGATAAAATCCTGTTTCTCGTTTTGATTTCGACAGTAATTATTTTGGGTCTTTTGTTTTTGATGCATGGTTTCTGGCGGCGTTTTGGTGTAGATGATCAAAAAGTGTGGTCCAGTTTTGCGCCGGTCTTTTATCGGGAGATTTATTTCTCGGAGATAACACGGGTGACCTTCACGGGGGTATCTTTCGGAGTCTTTGCGCATAATAAGAGCCCTCTTGCTTTGGGTATCAATCGCTTCGACTACACGCTTGCTTATTTGCGGATTCTTGAGGAGATGCGGATCCGGCGTTTTACGGTTGGGAAGATTGAGCCGGATGATCCGCGCTGGCCCGAAGCCGCACAGGAACTACGCAACGCGCTTGCGGCCGAAGCGTATCGGAACCACCACAAGTACTATGATTCTCACCCGGCAGAATTAGAAGAGCTTAACGCATTAGCGGTAGGGCGTTACCCTGTGGGCTCTTAGTGCCCTTCGGAGAGTTCAATCAGTGTTTGGAGCTTTTCCGGGTGACTGTCGTAGTAGCTTCGGTGGTTGCGGTAGGTTTCCGCAGCTAGTTCGTAACGTAGCTTTTGTGCGGTTTCGTGCCAGCGTGGGTGGTTTGGGGCGCGTCGCCCCACGGTGAACCTGCGGTGCTTCAGCTCTTCAAGGATTCGTAAGTAGGCGAGGGTGTAATCGAAAAGATCTTTGGAGAGCGTGAGATTCGCACCGAAAGAAGTGGGAATTCTCGTAGAAGTTGGCAAGAACTTTGCTGATGATGGGCGGAGCGAATGGGAGAAAATTTTGCGGATCACTTAAAGGAGCTATCGGAGTTTGGTTCCGTATTCAAGTACGCTGGGAATCGGTGAGTATTCGCTGGAGGTGATTCCCGTTAGCTGATCTCAGTGGAGTTTTCTGTATCTGCAGGTGTCACTCTTGATTTTTATTTCTTTGGAGGTCTTATGTTTCTTCCTTTTAGTGCTGCGGCGCCCACGATACAGCGAGCTTTGCGAAAAATGAGTAAATATCCGCGCGAGCCGCGGGTGTTTTCTCAAGCTAAGATTTGGATTACTGTTGGTTGGCCGGGCTTAATTGTTATGGCTATAACTGTTATTGCGTTAGCAACCGCTGATGAGGCGAATCGTCCTGATGATGCCACACTCGGAATTATTTGTTGCTCCGGCATGATGGTCCTTTTTTCATGGTTTCTGTGGATGGGGTACAAGCGGCGTTTTGGTGTAGATGATCAAAAAGTGTGGTCCAGTTTTGCGCCGGTCTTTTATCGGGAGATTTATTTCTCGGAGATAACACGGGTGACCTTCACGGGGGTATCTTTCGGAGTCTTTGCGCATAATAAGAGCCCTCTTGCTTTGGGTATCAATCGCTTTGACTACACGCTTGCTTATTTGCGGATTCTTGAGGAGATGCGGGCGCGGCGTTTTACGGTTGGGAAGATTGAGCCGGATGATCCGCACTGGCCGGAGGCGTGGCAGGAAATGCGTAATCGGCTTGCGGCCGAAGCGTATCGGAACCACCAAAACTACTATGACTCCCACCCGGCAGAATTAGAAGAGCTTGACGCATTAGCGGTAGGTCGATTTCTTACCCCAAACCCGATCCCACAGCCTCCTACTCAAAGTGGATACTAAGGAAATCAGCCTTAATCCTTGAACCGCCGCCCCACCGCGAGTGCTAATCCGGCTCCGCCCAGCAATGCCGCGAGCACCAGGCTCGCAGTAGAACTCGCTCCGGTGCGTTGCAATGAGGTTGGGCGCGGCGTGGGCATGTTCACCGGCGGGCGCGGCGTGCTTACCGAAGGCGGTGCGCTGGGAACGCTCGGAGTGCTCGGGACCGTGGGGGTGCTGATAATAGCCGGCGCGGTGGGTGTAGGCGGCGCGGGCGTGGACGGCGTCGGGCTGGGAACGCTCCGGTCGCTAGGCTCCGGTTCCGGTGAAGATGACGGTTCCGGTGAAGACGACGGCTCCGGGGACGGCTGCTCGCATAGCGTGATCACCGCGGCGGCTTGATCGCAACCGTCCTCCCCAATGCCGCTCAGGTCATACGTGACCGCGGGGTTAGCGTAGAGAGCATAGGTGTAGGCGTACCAATCGCCCGCACCCAACGCGCCCTCAATATCGGTCCCGATAAGATCGCTGCGCCCGCTTTCCTTCGTGGCGAGGCACTGCGGCGAACCGGTCAACCCGGCATCCGTCACCCGTTCGCGCGCAGCCGCATTGACCGCCGGGTCGCTGAGCGAATACGTGGGTAGATCACCCATGCGGCCCCACTCGAATTCCTGTAGGCTCTGGCAGCCCTCGAGATACGATCCGGGACCGCCACCTTCCTGGGAACATTTCCACAGCTTATTTGTGGCTCGCACCGGAAGCACGGTCACCTCCGATTGCACCGCCACATCACCTTCCACCCGGAGCGTGTAGATACCCGGACCGTGTAACCCGAAAGAATATTCGTCGTACAGGGCCATATTCCCGACCACGCCGTCGTAGGCCTGGTACGACGGCGGATCTGTGGACACGGCTCTATCGGCCTTCATATGCCACACACCCAGATTCATATCCTCGAAATCCGGCCCGATATGGGGATACCAGGGGAAAGTTTCGGGGTCCCGGCCGGGATTGAGCTCGGGATCGACAATGACCGCGCCTTCCTCACCCCGGCGTACTTCCCAGATGGGCAACTCCTGATTCACGGGAACGGTGGGAACCGTCCAGCGCGTCTCCCAATCGAAATCAGGTTGCGTCAGGCGGGCCTCGAGAGCGGCATGGTCCGGAACACTGGTGACCGTCAATGTGACGTTCTCCAGCACCGTGGGGACGAAAACAGCCACCCCTTGCGCGCTTTGGATATGGTCCGAGGAACCCAGCAGACGGGCTACCTGAACCGTGTAGCTCACATGGGCGACGTCGCCCACCTTCTCCACGCACGTATCCCCGCCGCGGCAATTCACCCCGCCACCGGTAGGATTCACGACGTTTCCGATAACGGTGCGGCTCGGGTCAGGCCCGCCGGCTTTCGCGGTGGCGGGAAGGAAAATGCCGGTGCCGGCCAGCGCGGCGGCAAGGGCGAGACGCCCCCAGACACATGCGTGATTAGCCATGGGTACCCCGTGGAAAATATGTTCCCGATGCGGTTTCGGCTATGACGCCGCATCGAGAAAGGCGTGATATGCGGGTAAATAGTCCGCACCTAGTTTCATACTACGCCTTAGTAAATTAATATGCGCGGGTTTTTAGGGTAGCCGCCAATCAACCGGCGCGGCACCCTGCTCGGCAAGAAGTGCATTGGCTCGCGAGAAAGGCTTGGAGCCGAAGAAGCCGCGGGATGCTGAAAGCGGTGACGGGTGCGGGCTGGCAATCACCGGGGTAGCGCCCAGTAGCGGGCGTAACTCTTGAGCATTACGGCCCCACAGAATCGCCACCAGGGGCTTGCCGCGCGCCGCGAGAGTGCGGATCGCGTGATCGGTGACCTTTTCCCAGCCGCGCCCGCGATGGGAATTGGCGTTATTCGGGGTCACGGTCAGCACCCTGTTGAGGAGCATAACGCCCTGTTCGCACCACGGCGTGAGGTCACCGCTGCTGGGAAGCGGGGCGCCAACGTCGTCGTGCAATTCTCGGAAAATATTGACGAGCGAGCGCGGCGGGGCCACATTCGGCGCCACACTAAAGGAGAGCCCCACCGCATTCCCGGGAGTGGGGTAGGGGTCCTGACCCACGATGAGCACCTTGACGGCATCAAGGGGATACGTGAAAGCACGCAGCACATTCTTGCCCGCGGGAAGATAGCCGCGCCCGGCCGCGTTCTCCTCGCGTAAGAACGTCCCCATCTCGTGAATGATAGGTTCAACAGGGGCAAGAGCCCGCGCCCAATCGGGGCTGATGATCTCGGAAAGAGGCTGCATAGTGTCAGAGTACCGGAGTGAAGAACCTCCTTTTGCGGAAGCGCCCCGCGAAGGCGGGCGCGGAGAAGGGGATTCCGCGCGCCGTGAGCGGGAGGCTGCCTGGGAAGAGTTCCTGCGCGGTGCCGGGCCTGCATTGCACGACGACGAGCTGCGCGTCCTCACCACGGAGATGCGCTGGCGGGCCGCGTACCGCACGAAAACCGAGGCAATTCGGGCGCTCGGCATGACTCCCACCCGCTACTACCTGATCCTTTCCGGGATTCTCAATAACCCGCGCGCTGAAGTGGAGTATCCGGATGTGGTGCGCGCTATTACCCGCTTGCGGGATTTGCGCGATAAAGAACGCGGCGGTCGCGGCGGAAAACAGCTAGGCTAGCCGTGTGGCAGGAAAGTACCCAGTAGACGAATTTGATATCGCGGCGCGCCAGCGCACAACCCGCGGGGCTCACCGCAAGCGCGAATCCTCGGTGAAGTGGTGGATCGCGCTTATCGCTATCCTCATTCTCGCCCCGGCTCTCGGGTACGGCATTGTCAAAATGAACCAGATTTCAGTAGCGCCGCCCTCCCAGAAACCGAGCGTGAGCGCACCGGCCCAGTCCGCAACGCCGGCGCCCGAAGCTGGTACCGAAGGTGCGGGGGCGGAAAGTAGCCAGGCGCCCGCGGCGCAGGCTCCAAACCCCGCGGAAGCCGCCTCACCTTCGACTTCCCCCACTCCGGCCGCTGAGGTGGATCACAGCCGTTCCACCCTCATCCTCAACGCCTCCGGAATTTCCGGATATGCCGCGGCCCACCAGAGCCAGCTCACGGAGGCTGGCTTTACCGCCACCTCCATCGGTAACTACCAGCACGCCGCCCCGGCCCACTCTCAGATTTTCTATCCGGCGGCCGCCGATCTGCCCACGGTGGAGGCCATCGGTGCGGAACTGGGGATCACTGATTTCGTTGAAAATGCCAGTGCCAGCGGGGATAGCATCGTCGTTGTGCTGGCGGGAGATACCCGCGGCTAAAGAACCGCGCGCGAAGATTCCCGGCTTCGCCAGCCGCTAAAAGTTGAGCGTATTCCGCTCAAGTTTTCGGGGCGGTAATCCGGGGTGAGGTGCGCGGAATTGCGGGCATATCGCGCTTTTCTAGCGGGTGGCTGCTGCGTCGTCGTACCTGAACCAAAGCTTGCACTCGAGCCGTGAGAGTGCCAGAATCTCTGTTAGCACTCCGAGTATGTGAGTGATAAGTCCACCTGGTTGGTGAGGCTGACCGTGAGCGAAGAAAGGCTTCGCGCGGAAGGCCGTCCGTCGCGGGCACCGGCCACAGTGATTCTGGAGGAATATCGCATGGCAAAGACCATTGCTTTTGATGAGGAAGCACGCCGCTCCATGGAGCGCGGCCTCAATCTCCTCGCGGACACCGTCAAGGTGACGCTGGGACCCAAGGGCCGTAACGTCGTTCTCGATAAGAAGTGGGGCGCCCCCACCATCACGAATGACGGCGTGTCCATCGCCAAGGAAATTGAGCTGGAAGATCCGTACGAGCGCATCGGTGCTGAGCTCGTCAAGGAAGTTGCCAAGAAGACTGACGACATCGCCGGTGACGGCACCACCACCGCGACGGTTCTCGCGCAGGCTCTCGTGCAGGAAGGCCTGCGCAATGTGGCCGCCGGCGCCAACCCCATCGCGCTGAAGAAGGGCATCGATACCGCGGTTAAGGCCGTGACCGAACGCCTCCTCGCGGACGCGAAGGAAGTTGATACCCGCGAAGAAATCGCCTCCACCGCCGCTATTTCGGCCGGTGACCAGGAAATTGGTGAGGTCATTGCCGAGGCCATGGATAAGGCCGGCAAGGAAGGCGTTATCACCGTAGAAGAGTCCTCCGGCCTGGAGCTGGAGCTTGAGCTCACCGAAGGTATGTCCTTCGATAAGGGCTACCTCTCCCCCTACTTCGTGACCGACGCCGAGCGTCAGGAAGCCGTTCTGGAAGATCCCTTCATCCTCTTCGTGGATTCGAAGATCTCCAACCAGAAGGAACTCCTCCCGGTTCTCGAAAAGGTTATGCAGGCGGATCGCCCGCTCCTCATCATCGCTGAGGATGTGGAATCCGAAGCGCTGGCCACCCTCGTGGTCAACAAGATTCGCGGCACCTTCCGCTCCGTGGCCGTCAAGGCTCCGGGCTTCGGTGATCGCCGCAAGGAAATGCTTCAGGATATGGCCATCCTCACCGGCGGCCAGGTCATCTCTGAATCGGTTGGCCTCAAGCTTGAGAACACCGATCTCACGCTCCTCGGCCGCGCCCGCAAGGTGGTTGTCACCAAGGAAAACACCACCATCGTGGACGGCGCTGGCGACCAGGAGCAGATCGACGGGCGCGTTTCCCAGATCCGCACCCAGATCGAGAACTCCACCTCCGAATACGACACCGAGAAGCTCCAGGAGCGCCTGGCCAAGCTTGCCGGTGGCGTGGCGATTATCAAGGCCGGTGCGGCTACCGAGGTAGAACTCAAGGAACGCAAGCACCGCATCGAGGACGCCGTGCGTAACGCCAAGGCAGCCGTGGAAGAAGGCACCGTCGCCGGTGGTGGCGTGGCTCTTATCCAGGCCGGTAAGGAAGCTTTCGCTGACCTCAAGCTCGAGGGCGATGAAGCAACCGGCGCTGCCATCGTGCGCTACGCTATCGAAGCTCCGCTCAAGCAGATCGCCAGCAACGCCGGTCTCGAGGGCGGCGTGGTGGCCGAGAAGGTCCGCAACCTCCCCAAGGGCGAGGGCCTCAACGCGGCCACCGGCGAATACGTCAACCTCATGGAGGCGGGCGTTATGGATCCGGTCAAGGTGACCCGCTCGGCACTGCAGAACGCGGCGTCCATCGCGGGCCTCTTCCTCACCACCGAAGCCGTGGTGGCGGACAAGCCTGAACCGCCGGCTCCGGCCGCGCAGGGTGATGGCGGCATGGGCGGTATGTACTAAACCGCAAAGCTAAGGTGCTAACCGTCAGGGTGGCGCGCTTTCCGAGTGGAGGGCGCGCCACCCTTGGCATATACGGAAGTGCAGACAGGCCCGGCCCGCAGTGCGCAGGGCCTGTCCGTAGCGCGGGTCCTGTCCGTAGGCCGCATGCTATCGATTTCGGCCGCACGCGTATATCCGGCCGGGCCTACATATCCGGTTCGCGCTCGATACCGTGCGTGGGGGAGGGATCGGCGGGCCGGGCCACAATATCTCCCTCGGGATCATCTTCGATCAGCGGCGGGATAGTATCCGTGTAACGCGGGGTACGCCGGGGCGCGCCCTCGCGTTCCTTCTCTTTCCACACCTCGGCCTGGGCACGATCCGCGAGCGGGGAGTCGATATTCTCCGCCAGCGCTAGTGCCTCATCGCGTTCCTTTTCGGCCGCCCGCCGCCGCTCATTAATTTTATTGAGCATGGCCTGGGAAACTTCTTCGCGCTGGCGCTTGCGGAGCTGCTCGGCGCTCAGCTGCGGCTCACTCACGTCCGTCACCGGCCCGGTGGGGATCACCCGCGTGACCTCGCCGGAATCCTCCTCCGGAATACGTGCTTCCACCGCTTCCAACGTCGAGGTTTCGGTGCGAGCATCGCGGTAGGGCTCAGCCCCGGCCGGCGTTACGGGTGTGGCCAGCGATACGGGCGCGGCTGGCGCGGTGAGAGGTGGCAGCGCCGTCGTACCTAAATCCGTATCGCCCGGGCGCGTAACGTCTGCCGTGCGCGCTACCTCTCCGCTCCGCGTAGTCTCCCCGCTGTGCGGCCCATCGGCCGGTGCCGTCGCCTCCGCGGGGCGCTCGGGCTCCGCCAGGCGCTTGCGCAGCTTCGCGGCCTCCGCCTGCAAATTCTGGCGCGCCGCATCCTCCCATTTTTGGCCCTCGGGCGTATAAAACAAATGCTTGCGCTCCAGCAGCTTCGCCACGATTTTTTCGCGCCCGCGCCAGAAACTCTCATCGGGAATATGCGGGTATTCCTCGCGAATTGCCTGGGTATAGCGCCGGTAGCTCTGCGGGGAGGAAGCCAAAATCGCCAGGTGTGCATCACGCAGCACCATAATGTCAATATCCTGTTCGGCGGTCCCCAGGCTGGTCGCCGGGGCGCGCCCCATGACCGGCATAGCGGTAAGCGCGGGAGCTTTCATGCCCCAAATCAATTCGGCCACCCGGCGCGCAGTTTCCGCGGCGATACCCAGCTGCGTCAGCTCATTTTCGGCCGTGCGCGCCGAGAGCAGCTCATCTTCACCCCCGCGTTTCGTGTAGACGCGGTAGCGCGACGTCGAAAAAACCACCCCGTGGTACCAGGCCGCAAGCCGCACAGTATCCGGGTGATGCGTTTCGTTAATGAGTTTTTCCACGTTGGCGAGCATGGCCGTGAGGTGGTGAATATCGTGGAAGATGCGATCAGGTTCCGACCAGCGCCCCAGCACCGACGCGCACGTCGCCTGAATCTCCGCGCTGGACGCGGTCGCCCCCAGCCCCGTCACTGCCTTCTCGAAAGAAACCGGCAGCCACGAAGGAACGGACATATTTCCTCCCACCGTGGTGCGCACCCGCGGCGAACTTTTCGCCAGGGGACGACGACGCACGTCGCCCTCCGCACTCAAACGCAACTGATTCTAATCATGCCCCGGCCCGGGTGGGGACACTTTGGGCCTTTTCGCACCTCAGGACCGCAGCGGAGGCGGACGGGTAGGACCTTGTTTGACCGCGGGTAACGCCGCGGACCCTCCACTTTTCGCCCAGCTGAACGCGATAACCGGGCCGGCGAGGTGCACGGGCGCGGCCGGTGCACTAACGTAGAGACGTGATATCTGACGCAGCCTTCTCCGCCTCGCCCACCGCCGGCCGGCCCCGGGCGCTGGTGACCGGGGGAAGTTCCGGTATCGGGCTCGCTTTCGCCCGCCAGCTCGCCGCGCGCGGATACGCGCTGGTCCTGGTGGCGCGCGGGGCAGCACGCCTGAACGCCGTTGCCGAAGAATTCCGGGAGCGGGGCGTGGAATGCGAAACGATGTGTTGCGATCTGGGTGCGGGCAACGACGTCGCACGCCTGTGCAGCTACCTAGCTGACCATGCTGTTGATGTGGTGGTCAATAATGCCGGGGCGGGCCTTTACGAGAGCCTCGTGGATGGGGATATGGACCGGATCGAGGCCGCGGCGGCCCTCATGGCGGGGGCACCGGTACGGATCGGCGCGGCAGCCACAGCGGCAATGGCGCGCCGCGGGCGGGGCGCTCTCATAAATATCGCCTCGGTGCAGAGTTTTGTTCCCATGGGTGCCTACGCGGCCCTCAAATCCTTTGTGCGAGTATGGTCCGAATCCTTGGCTGTGGAATTGCACGGTAGTGGAGTGACGGTCACCGCGGTCCTGCCCGGATGGGTGCGTTCGGATTTCCACCGCAACTCGGGCGGGAAACGCTCCGGGGTTCCCGATGTGCTCTGGCTCGAACCCGATACGGTGGCGCGGGCCGCGCTTGCGGCGGCCGCGCGCGGAAAAGTCCGCTGCACCCCCACGGTGCGCTACAAGATTATTGGTTTTCTCGCGGAAAAGGGCCCGCGCTGCGCGGTAAACTGGGTGGCAAGGAAAATTAACGGCAGTGGGCGAAAGGCGGACCGCGGGTGAGCGAGCTCGAACCGATCGATCCGTATTTGGATGACTCCAAAGCCCGCCGCCGGCATCGGGTGCGCCGTGCCCTCACAAAACCGGTCATGTCCACGATCCTCCGGCCCACCGTGCTGGGAGAAGAAAATATCGAGAACCTGGACGGCGCATTTATCCTGGTGCCGAACCATTCCTCGCACCTGGATGCTCCCATGATTTTCTCGCTGCTCCCCGATAAACTCACCGAGCGGTTAGCCACGGGGGCGGCCGCGGATTATTTCTATCGCCGCCGCGGCATCTCCAATCTCACCTCGTTATTCTTTAATACCTATCCTATTGAGCGCGGTAAAAAGCCCACGGGTAAAGCCGGTTCGGAATACCAGCCCGGCCGTGCCAAAGGGATGACAGGCCGCCTGCTAGCAGCGGGTGTTCCAATTCTGATTTTCCCGGAAGGTACGCGTTCACGTACAGGGGAGCTCGGTACTCCGAAGGCGGGTGCCGCGGCCCTCGCCCAGCGTTTCAATGTTCCCATTGTCCCGATTGCCATGTCCGGCGGGCACGAAGTTATGCCGGTGGGTGCGGTGCTCCCGAAATTCCGCGGCGAAGTCTTTTTGTTTATCGGCCGGCCCATGTACGGTCTCGCGGAGGAAGACCCGGCAGATTTTATGGGCCGAGTTTTCACCGCCATCCAGATGATGCTCGAGCAGAAAAGCGCGCACCCGCTCACCCCGGAAGGCACCAGTCCTTTTGACGCGGCGCAAGCCGGTCAGGCTCCCACTGCGGGTGCGGCGCCCGAAGCGGGCGATCCGAGCGAGGCCGGCGAGTTTCCGGAAACTGAGTAACTGCTTGGAACCTGAGTAGCTCGCTTAGCTGGGCGATGCCGGATTCTGGCACGGCTCGGTGGGAGCGGGGAAGGTGAGCTGCACCGTGAGCCCACCACCGGGGGTTGTGAGCGCCCGCGCGGTACCGTGATGCGCGGCCATAATAGCGGCAACGATGGCCAAGCCGAGCCCGGAACCACCAGATTCGCGCGAACGTGAATAATCCGGGCGGTAGAAGCGCTCGAAGATGCGCTGGGAATCCGCTTCGGAAATACCGGGGCCGTGGTCGCGCACTTCAATAGTGGGCTGGCCTTCCGCGATGCCTACCGCCACTTCCACCGGGCTGGCTTCCGGGGCGTGCGCGAGCACATTAGAAAGCAGATTTGCGATCACCTGGGTGATGCGATCCGCATCCCCGTGTACCTCCACCATCGCGGGCGGTGGGGTGCTCCCATCCAAAGCAACCACCGTGGCGGTGCGCTGCGGGGCACGCACCCGGAAATCAAGGATGGCGTTATCGGCCAGCTTGGCAAGATTGACACAATCGAGGTTAAGGGGGCGATTTTCGTCCAGGCGGGCCAGCTGGAGCAGATCCTCCACGAGCCCGGCCATTCGGTTGGCTTCCGATTCCACTCGCTCCATCGCTTCGGGGACACGCTCGGGGGGAACTCCGCCCAGGCGATACAGTTCGGAATACCCGCGGACGGTTGCTAGCGGGGTGCGTAATTCGTGGGAGGCGTCCGAAACGAAGCGCCGCATTTTTGCTTCCGAGCGTTCCTTTTCCGCGAAGGCGTGCTCGATTTGGGCGAGCATAACGTTAATGGATTTAGCGAGCATCCCAACTTCGTCGTCGTCCTGACCGTGCGGAACACGTTCGGCTAGGTGCCCTTCCGCAATGGTGTGCGTAGCTGCTTCGATATCACGCAGGGACCGCAAGGTACGCGATACCAGACCGGTCACGGCCAGTCCGGCCGCCAGCACGGTCGCGAGTCCGGCGAGCACAAAAATAAGGCGTAGTCGCGCAATCGTAAACTCGATCGGCCCGAGTGGCTGGGCGATGATGATGTTCCCGGTAATGAGGCCGCCGGTGGAGGCCGGGCTAATGGGGTGAACCAGTACCCGCCAATCCGAGCCGTACAGGGTGGAAGGAACCGTTACGGGCTCTTCGGAACCCAGGCTGGCAATACGGTCAAGTTCGCGCGGGTAGCCGAATTCTTCTACGGCCCCCGGATTGGGAAGTTCGTAGGTGGTTACCTCGCGCTGCCCGGCAATACCCCAATTGACCCGCACGAAGAAATCGGAGAGGTTGAGGGGGGAGGACTGGCTGGCACCGGGCAGCTCCTGGAGGAACATCCGCTCCACCGAGCGTGCATTCGTGGTCAAATCCTGGTCGATAGTGGAGACTAGGTATTGCTTGAGAAGGGTGACCGAGGCGAAACCCAAAAAGGTTGCCGCGGTGCCCACCAGGATGACGAACGCGATAATGAGGCGGCCGGCCAGGGTGCGGGCCGGCCGCAGCGCGCGCCGGAAAACTCCGCCGCGGTGGTTGCGCGCGGGAGATTCGGTTGCCGGGTTGCCGGGCTGCGCGGGGCGGCTCGGCAACGGCGGAGCCCCCGCGCTTTCCGGGGGGAGCGGATCGTGACGTTGGGTCATAACCGAATGCTATTTGGAAGCACGCAGAACGTAGCCGATGCCGCGGCGAGTGTGGATGAGAGGAACGAGGTTGCGGGCCTCTTCCGGATCGGTGATCCCCAGGGCTTCCGGGGAATCAATTTTGCGCCGCAAATAGGAAATATAGGATTCCACGATGGAAATCTCGCCCTGCCAGTTGTAATCCCATACATGGTCGAGGATCTGTGATTTAGAAACCACTCGTTCGGCATTAATAATGAGGTAGCGCAGCAGCTTGAATTCTGTGGGGGAGAGCTCCACCGGCCGGCCGGCGCGCGTGACCTCATAGGAATCTTCGTTCATTTCCAGGTCCGCGTAGCGCAGCACCGCCGATTCGGTTTCCTCCGGGCTGGTGCGCCGCAGCACCGCGCGAATACGTGCCACCACTTCCTCCAGGGAGAAAGGCTTGGTGATGTAGTCATCCCCGCCGACCGTCAGACCTTGGACTTTGTCTTTCACATCATCGCGGGCGGTGAGGAACAGCACCGGGAGATCATGGTCGCGTTCGCGCAGCCGGCGCAGCACCTCAAAGCCATCCATGCCCGGCATCATGATATCGAGGACGGCCAGGTCCAGGTGCTGATTTTGCTGGTGAGCGAGGGCTTCCGCGCCATCGGCGGCGGTGTACACAGCGAATCCGGCGAACCGGAGAGAAACGGAAAGAAGTTCGCGAATCGAGGGCTCATCATCAACAACGAGGATGGCCGCTTCGGGAGTGTGCTCGGTAGGCGTCATAAAACTAAGGAAACTCGAGCTTTCTGAAAGCTTCCTGGAAGTTTGCGGGAAGCGAAAGGAAAGAGGTGGGAGGGAGAGGGGAGGAACGACGACGCCGCGGGCCGGGGTGGCAGCGCCACCCCGGCCCGGGAAGCCACGCGGAGCTTGGGCTACACAGGCGCATATGACTTGCGCCCGCGCCCGATGCGGGATAGTCCCCGCGCGGGATATTCCCCGTGCCGGAGAGCCCGGTACTTTAGTAGCTGGTGAAGTCCCGGCCTTCGATTTGCTCGGGCGCTTCCCCGCTCTTGAGGGCGGCGAGGCGCGCTTCGATTTCTGCGTCGTCGGAATGATCCTCCAATTCTGCGAATTGATCAGCCAAGCTCAGGGAGGCGACTTCGGCCTTGCCCTGCGCCAGGGCTTCCTGGCGGCGGACCCGCTCTTCGAAACGGGCCAGCTCACTGGTGGGATCCAACACGTTGATCGAGGAGATGGCATCCTGCACCTGGCTTTGCGCCTGGGCGGACTTCTGGCGCGCCACGAGGGTATCGCGCTTGTTCTTGAGCTCGGTGAGCTTGTCCTTCATCTGGGTGAGCCCGGACTTGAGCTGCTCCACAACCTTTTCCTGGGAGGCGAGCATGGGTTCGGCGTCCTTGGCTTCGCGCTCGTATTGAATCTGCTTGCTCAGTGCCACTTTCGCGAGGTTATCCCAGTGGTTCGCACCTGCTTCATCGCCCTTGGTGCGCATCTCATCGGCGCGGCGCGAGGAGGCGATGGCTTTCTGCCCCCAGTCGCGGGCTGCTTTGATGTCCTCGTTGTAATCGGATTGTGCCAGGCGCAGATTACCCACGGTCAGGGCCACGGCATCTTCGGCTTCCGCAATGGAATTCTTGTAATCCCGCACCATCTGGTCGAGCATCTTCTGCGGGTCTTCGGCGCGGTCGAGGAGCGCGTTAATATTCGCCTTCGCCAGCTGGGTAATGCGTCCGAGGATTGTTTGTTTTTCAGCCATGATCAGCCTTTCTCTGTGTCGTCGAGTAGGAATGGTGTGATGAATAATGGATAAATAGTATCCGGGCGGGGCGCGATCAACGGACGCACGCGGCCACCGGTTTTAGAACGAACGGCTCCCTCCTCCCGCGGCGCCCCCGCCGCCAAATCCGCCGGAGCCACCTCCGAAACCACCGAAACCACCGAAACCGCCAGCACGCCCGCCGCCGAAGCCGGAGCCCCAACCGGAACTCCAGCCCGAATTGTGGCGGGATCCGCCCCCGGAGAGCGAACCGAGGAACATTCCGAGCAGCAGGCTACCTACGTCCCCACCGCCGTTATTGCCACCAAAACCACCGGAGCTGCGGGCGGACAGCGCCGCCTGGACCGCATCCGTGGCGCGCTGGGCATAGGATTCGGCCCGCGCGTAATAGTCACGCCGTTTAGCCAGGTCATCACTGGTATCCCCGGCTTGGAGGGCGGTACGGGCCGCTTCTAGCGGGGCACGTGCTTCGTTCCCGGTAGTCCAGCGGTTCTGCGACACCATGGCCTCCGCTCGCTGCACCGCGGCCTGGGCTCGCTGGCGATCCCGCTCCACTCCGGCTGCCTGGCGCCGGTAGTTTTCCTCCGCGTTCCGGGCCGGGGCGAGGGCGCCGTCCAGCGCACGTTCCGCCTCGGTGAGCTCCCGAATTCCGGCCAGCGGATCCACGCGCTCCCCGCGATATTTCTCCACCAGCGCCGCCGCCCGATCCCGCGCCGCCACCACCGGGGCATGATCCCCGCCGATGCGATGGGCATCCGCAATATCCGCCGAAATGGAGGAGATATGCTCGGCTAGCTGGGCGAAAGCACGATTAACAGATTCTTGGACGTTGGAAATCGCGCGGTAGCGTTCCGCAGCCTCATCCAGGGCCTGTTCTGCGATACGCACAAAAGGCACGGCCTGGTTGCGTTCGCCCCCGCTAAGGAGCCGATCAACCTGCCCGAGCGCATCCTCCGCCCCGGCCAGCAAGGACTCAATATCCGCGGGGTAGGTACGGAAAGTTGCCACCGCGCCCTCCCCGTAGCTCGCCGCCAGCGAGTCCAATTGCCGGGTAGCGCTGGGAAGATTAGTGCGAATATCCGCCGCGCCTTCGCGCACCCGCGCCGCGGCCTCGTCCACATTCGCGGCCAAATCACGCAGCCGGGAGAATTCTTCTTCCTGTTCGGTAATGGCCCGCTGCGCCTTGGCGGTCAGTTCCAGAATCGCGGTGTTATAGGCACGCACCTGCTCCGGGGTGTCGGGGATATCGTCGTCTAAGAGCTGGCGTTGGTTGAAAGCTTCTTGGAGATAGTGCTGTGCCTGCGCGAGCGCCTGGTCAAAGCCGCGCACTGAGTTCACCCCGAATTGCGCCCGCGCGAAATTGAGTTCCGCGGCGGCGCTGCGGACGCCGTCGTCGGTCGCTAAAAGCGCGGCTGCGGCACGTTTGCCGAGCGCGGCAAGATCTTCACGAATTTTATTTTCCGCCTGTTTGCGTTTGCGCGAACGCACGAAAACAACGGCCCCGATAATAACGACGACGACGCCGCCCCCGAGCGCCACACCGGCCCAATTCGTTTCTTCCCCTTGCGCCAGCTCCCGGGTGTAGGCGAGGGAACCTTCCAGCCAACGGCCCTCCCGGAAGGCGGCGCGCACGTCGCTGGTAAAAGCGTTGTCCAGATCCGAGGCGGAGAAACTTGAGCGGCCGTAGGCGTAGCTGAACTGGCGGCTATCCACGGCCACGGCGATGAGGGTGGCATCGCTGGACAGCCCGGCGCGGTTGAACGTGTCGATGGGCCACTGGTCCGCGCTGGCGCCGTCGAACCTATCGACAAAAACGAAACGTACCGCGTAATCCGTCTCATCTTGGAGGCGGTTGAGGGAGGTGCGCAGCTGCTCTTCTTCCGTGGCGGACAGCACCTGGGCGTGATCCGTGACCGGATCAACGCTGGAGAGGGGTTCTTCCGCGGCGGCCAGCGGGCCGGAAAGTAGCAGGGCGCCCGCGAGCACTAATGTTCCAGCTATCCGGCGTGCGATCCCCATAATTTCAACCTTCCGTGCGCCCGGTGGTGATCACCGGGCTTAGCCCTCAAGTGGTGGACAGCACAATTTAACCACAGCATGCTGGGAGGGGGATGGGAAAAGGGGCCGGGGGCGTTCAGCCGGTAGCGTTGCCTGTGCCCGCGGGGGCGCTGGTAGAATGACGCTGGTGCTTCGCCCGACCGTGTGCGAAGCGTTTTTGCTAGAAATGAGAGTGTTGTGCCAACCGGAAAGGTTAAGTTTTTCGACGCCGCTAAGGGTTTCGGCTTTATTGTCAGCGATGAGGACGGTGCGCAGGTATTCCTGCCCGCCTCGGCCCTCCCGGAAGGGCTGACGCCGCGCAAGGGCCAGCGGGTATCTTTCGGGCTTGCCGATACGCGTCGCGGTCCGCAAGCACTCAATGTCGAACCCATGACCAAACTTGAATCGCTCGCGCGGAAGAATCGGCGTTCCCCGGAAGAAACGGTGGTGATCGTGGAAGATCTCATTCGGCTTCTGGACGGGGCCTCCACCCAGCTTCGGCGCGGCCGCTACCCGGAAGGGGGAGGGCAGATCGCGCGCGCCTTGCGTGCGGTTGCCGATGATTTTGATGCCTAAGAATGCCGAACATGCCAACTGCGCGGGGGAAGAATCCGCCGCGGTCCACTTTCCCGATGTGAGGGTAGAAGGACACGCGGATGAGGGCGCGGATATGGCGCGCCCGGAGGATCGCGTCGATGAAAATGTAGCGGTGGCACCCGATGATAAACGGGTGGAACCGCTCCCCGGCCTGCCCGAAGATCGAGTTCTCGCGGGGGCTGTTGATGAGGCGCGGGCAACCCTGCTCGCGGCCATCGCCGAACGTTTCGTGGGGGAGTACGCGGGATTCCTCGCTGAGGATACCCGGGTGGTCTCCTACCTCTTTACCTGTACTCATCCGGGTTATCACGGCTGGTACTGGAGTATTACGGTAAGCCGAGCGAGCCGGGCCCGCACCGTGACGTTTAACGAAATTGAGATGTTGCCCGGGGCGGGGGCTTTGCTGGCTCCGCGCTGGGTGCCGTGGAGTGAACGGCTGGCCAAGCTGGAAACGGAGAAAGCGCAGGCGCGGGCCGCCTCGGAAAAGGAACGTCAGGAATCGGTGCGGGCTGCTGCATCGGACAAAGCCGAGCGGGCTGAGCGCAGCGGCCGGCGCCGCCGGGTGCGGCGCAAGGTCACGGTGGCGGAAAGTGAAACCGCCAAGGTGGAAACGGAAACTGCCGGGGCGGAAACGGAAACCGCAGCAGCGGCAGAAGTGCCGGCGGTGGAAGTGGCAGCCCCGGTGGTGCGCCGCGGGCGCGGGCGGACCGTGGTGCGCGGATCGCGCGGGCGGCGCTACCAGGCCACCGGCGCCCTGAGCTAAAACAGGAGCAGCGGTGATGCGGATCCAAGGGCGGGCCAGAGATTACGCGTGGGGCGGCACCAGTGCGCTTCCCGCGCTCTTCGGTTACGCTCCGGCGGAAACCCGGGTGGCAGAAATTTGGCTCGGTGCCCACCCTGATGATTCAGCCCAGGTGATCAGCGCTGCGGATGCTCCACTCTTCGACCTGGCCCAGCTCTACCCCTCCGCACCCGCTGGCGAACACCGGATCGGGCGTGAAGATGAGGTGGGCGGGCGCAGGGGCGCCGTGGCGCGCACCCCGCGCGGGCGGTGGCGCGCGCGGCACCGGACTGGCCTGGCGCAAGGCGTGCGCACTCCGGATCGCTCGGAGCTCCCGGGTTGTTCGGGGCACGCGGAGCGTGCCGAAGAATCCACTACGTTCTTGGGTGCCGGTGGGCCGAGCCTGCGCGATCTTATCGCCCGGGCACCCGAGGAGATGCTCGGTGCGGATGTGGCGCGCCGGCACGGGGGCGAATTACCGTATTTGCTCAAACTCATTGCCCCGCATCAGCCGCTCTCCCTCCAGGTGCATCCCTCCCTTGAGCAGGCCCGCGCGGGGTTCGAGCGGGAAGAAACCGCCGGAATTGCCCGCACCGCTCCCCATCGTTCCTATCGGGATCGCAACCATAAACCGGAACTGGCCTATGCTCTCACGCCGTTTGAGGCTATCTGTGGGCTGCGCACGCCGCGCCGCATCGCTGAAGTGCTGGGTGGGCTCGGGCTGCCGCTCACGGATCGGCTTGCGGCTCTCGTGGAAGAACGCGGGGTGGGAGCGGTTTTCGCCGAGCTGCTTTCCGCGGGAACCCGCCCGGAACCCGCCCAGATTGCGCAGGTGGTGGCTGCTTGCGCCGCGCGTTTGGAGCGGGGCGCCTCGCCTTCCCCGCGTGCGGATCGCATCGTGGAAACCCTGGCGCAGTACTATCCCGGCGACCCGGGAGTGGTAGCTTCCCTCCTCATGAATCCCGTGAGTTTACGCCCGGGCGAAGCACTATTTATCCCCGCCGGGACAGTGCACGCCTACCTGTCTGGAACCGCGGTGGAAATTATGGCAGCCTCGGATAATGTGCTGCGCGCCGGCCTCACCCCGAAACATGTGGATGTGGAGGAATTGGTGCGGATTATGGACGACGCCGCAGTTCCGCCCATTCGCATCGCCCCCGAGCATATGAGCGAGGCGGTATCCACCTTCTATGTTCCCGTGGATGATTTTGAACTCTCGGTCGTTCATCTGCGCGATGCTACCTCCACGGAAAGGCTGCGCTCGCGCGGTCCGCGCACGGTGGTCTGCCTGGAGGGCGCGGTGGAAGTCTTTGCCGGAGGCCGGCGCGAACCGCTCAACTCGGGGCAGGCGATTTTTGTTCCGCACAGTGACGGGGAGCTGGCGGTACGAGGATTTGGCGACGTCGTCGTCGCATCTGTTCCGTAACGACCCGGGCCGTGCGCGTGGTGAAACGCCGTGCACGCGCAGCCGCGTGGCCGGACTCACGCGGGTGGCGGGGCGGGAGAAAACCGCGCCAGCGCGCCGTTTTCGCCCAGCAGGCGGCCAGTGTCTCGAAATGTGAGATGAAAAGGGTGAAAAAACGTCCAGATAATGAGACGTGCCTTGCGTGGGTGGTGACCGGGTTCAAGAATGAGTGCTGGTGGCGGTCAGGACCGCCCGAAAATCTGCGGATCACGCGCTCGCCTGGCGCGCAGCGGACCGCACGACTACCGAGGAGATCTTCGTGAGCGTAACTTCCACGCACGTCGAGACGAACCACAGCACAACCTCCGAGCCGAAGCGGGATTTTTTCCGGCTGCGCGAACGCGGGACCACCGTGGCCCGGGAAGTGCGCGGCGGGCTGGTCACCTTCGTGGCCATGGCCTATATTCTGGTTCTTAATCCAATTATTCTTTCTGGGCAGGATTCCACCGGAGCCTACCTGGGCGGCGGCACCGAGGGTCCGAACCTCCCGGCCATCGCTGCGGGTACCGCTATCGTTGCGGGTGTGATGACGCTGCTCACCGGCGTTATCGCGAATTTCCCGCTCGCCATGGCGGCCGGGCTGGGACTCAATACCATCGTCGGCGTGGTCATCGTGCAGATGCCCGGTATGACCTGGGCTGACGGTATGGGCATTATCGTCATCGAAGGTATCGTTATCACGCTGCTCGTGGTGACGGGCCTGCGTGAAGCTATTTTCCGGGCGGTGCCGAAGTTCTTGCGCACCGCCATTTCTGTGGGCCTGGGGCTCTTTATTACCCTGGTTGGGCTGGTCAATGCCGGGCTTATCCGCCCCGGCGCAGGTACCATCATGTCCTTCGGAATTAACGGTTCCATCGCCTCCTGGCCGCTGGCTGTCTTCGTTTTCGGTCTTTTCCTCACCGCGATCTGCCTGCTGCGCGGGGTTCCCGGCGCGCTCCTCATCGGCATCGTGTCCTCAACCGTCGCGGCCGTTATCGTCAATATTGTTGCCAAGCCCGGAAACGTGGCCGGCGGTGACGTAGCTGGCTGGAACGGTGGGGCACCCGCACTGAACGGCTCCCCGGTGCAGATCCCGGACTTCTCCACCCTCGGTGCTTTCTCCGTGGTGGGTCCTTTCCAGAAGATCGGCGTGATCTCCGTCGTGGTGCTGGCCTTCTCCGTGATGCTCGCCGACTTCTTCGACACCATGGGCACCATGGTCGCGGTGGCCTCTGAAGGTGACCTTCTCGATGAGGACGGCATGCCCTATCACACCTCCCGCATCCTGCTCCTCGATTCCATCGCGGCGCTGGCCGGCGGTATGGGCGGCGTATCCTCCAACACCTCTTTCGTTGAATCGACGACGGGCGTAGCTGACGGCGCGCGCACCGGCCTCGCCTCGGTGACCACCGGTGTGCTCTTCCTGCTCTCCATCTTCTTTGCCCCGCTCGTCACTCTGGTTCCTTCCGAAGCGGCCGCTCCCGCGCTGGTCGCGGTGGGCTTCCTCATGATGCAGCAGGTGACCGAGATTGATTGGGAAGATCTGAGCGTGGGTATCCCGGCCTTCCTTACCATCGCGCTCATGCCCTTCTCCTACTCCATTACGGTCGGCATCGGGGTGGGCTTCGTAGCCTTCGTCATCATGTCGGTGGCCGCCGGGAAGACCCGCCGCGTGCACCCCCTCATGTGGGGAACCTTCGTGGCCTTCGTGGTCTACTTCCTGCTCGATCCGATTCAGAAATTCTTGCTCGGCTAAGCACATCTCAGTTCTGCGCAGCACTGTGGCTGCCAGCTCAATCACGCAGGGCCTACCCGCACGGGTGGGCCCTGCGTGCGTCGTCGTACCATTTTCGCCGGTGAGACAAACGTGAGCTTCGCCCGGCCGTGCGTGATAAACTCACCGCAGATAGCGCAACTGCGAGCTCGCCGCGCCCGCCGGCCGCTATGGATATCGGATTTTTCTGCAGGGGGCAGGATTTAGTGGGGCGTACATTCGCCAGTTTGAAGTACCGCAACTACGCTATTTGGTTCGCTGCCTCGTTGGTCGCCAATACCGGCGGGTGGATGCAACGCACCGCTCAGAACTGGCTCGTCATGAGCGACCTCACCAATAATGATGCTTTCGCCGTCGGTATTGTCACGGCGCTGCAATTCGTTCCCATTCCTTTTATTATGCCGTTGGCCGGAGCGCTCGCTGATCGCCTCGATAAACGCAAAATGGTGGTGCTCACCCAATTCGGAATGCTGCTCACCGCGGTGGCCCTGGGGGTACTGGTCCTCCTGGGCTGGGCGAATGTGCTGGTGGTCTGTCTTTTCGCCCTGGCCATCGGGGTGATTCAATCTTTCGATAATCCCCCGCGTCTCGTTTTTATTTCCGAATTGGTGCCTCCGCGCTGGCTACCGAATGCGGTGGGCTTGAATTCCATGTCCTTTAATATTGCGCGCCTGATCGGGCCCGCGCTGGGCGGCTTGCTTATTGGCATTATTGGGACCGGCTGGGTTTTCATTATTAACGGCATCATGTTCGGGGCTACCCTTATTGCGCTGGCGCTCATGCGCCCGGAAGAATTCCATCCGGCACCCCGCCCGGAAAAGAAGGTTTCCGCGATTCAGGGGACGATTGACGGCCTGCGTTACGTGGGCAACCGCTCCGATCTTCTCGTGATTTTCGCGGTGGTGGGCGTGGTTTCCTGCCTGGCCATGAACACCCCGCTCACCACGGTGTCCATGTCCACCATGGAATTCCACGCCGACTCCACCCAATTCGGCATTGTTTCTTCTATGGTCGCGGTTGGTTCGCTATCCGGTGCCGTGGTGGGGGCGCGGCGTACGAAGCAACCGCGTGTGCGCTCCGTGGTAGGAGCGGGCGTAGCTATGGGTATCGCGGTTACTGCCAATGCACTGGCCCCGAATTTGCTGATCTACACCCTCACCCTGGTGCCGGTCGGTTTCTTCATGCTCATTATGCTCACCGCCGCCAATGCCGCGGTGCAGATGTCCACTTCTCCGCAGATGCGCGGGCGCGTGGTCTCCCTCTACCAAACGGTCAACCAGGGCGTGACTCCGATCGGTTCCCTGGTGGTGGGCGGTATTTCCGGGGCAGCCGGGGCGCGCTGGGGTGTGGGCATTGGCGCGATTGGCTGCCTGGTGGCTACCGTGGGTGCCTACCTGTGGGGCCGGCGCAAATGGGATGTGGAAGTGCACTACCGGGTGCGCCATCCCTTCCAGCTGGAGATTCTTGGCCCGCTCGAACATGAAAATGAGGAGCGCGAAGCTGAACTACGGGCCAATCGCACCGGGCAAACGGATAGCGGGCAAAGTTTCACCGCGGAGGACCACGACGAAGTCGAGGCCGATCTTTTCGAACCTGAAGATGAAGCCCACGATGCCGAAACTGGGCATTCCCCGCAGCGCGCGGGCGGCTTAGAATGGCAAGATACGCATGAGGAACCGGATGTGGATGGGCACCCGAATGCCGCCCCCGCCGCTGAGACGAAGGAGACGCGCGATGAGTGATGACCTTGTTGATACCCGCGAAATGTACCTCAAAGCGGTCTACGAACTCGAAGAAGAAGGAATCGTTCCGCTGCGTGCTCGGCTCGTGGAGCGCCTGAGTCAATCCAAACCCACCGTCTCGGAAACTGTGGCACGCCTAGAGCGCGACGGCATGATGTACCTGGATACCAACCGCGCTATTGTCCTCACCAAGGAAGGCCGGCGCATCGCTACCAGCGTGATGCGTAAGCATCGGGTGGCCGAATGTTTCCTCCTCCACGTGCTCGGGATGCCCTGGGAACACGTCCACGCGGAGGCTTGCCGCTGGGAACACGTCATGTCCCGCGAACTAGAAGAACGCATTGCCCACGTGCTAGGGGAGCAGGGCTACGAGCTCAGCCACGATCCTTTCGGCAACCCGATTCCCGCGGAAAATTCCCTGGGCCCCGGCGCTGATATAGCCGCGCGAACCGGCCTGCTCGCCGTGGCGGATTACCTGGAGCGCAACCCGAGCGGTGGGAAAGTTACCATTGCGCGCATCGGCGAAGTGGTGCAAACCGACGACGACCTCCTCGAAGCCATGGCCGCGGCCGGCATTAAACCCGATGCTGCGGTGACCATCAGTGTTGAGGACGACGGCGATATCCTCGCCCACGGGGCAAGCGGAGTTCTTCCCCTGACTGACTGGATTCGCAAACACCTCCTCGTGCACGCCTGAGGCGGCCGGGCTGGAGGCGGTGCGCCTCGAGTGGCAATGAAAGCCGGATGATCGGCCTGACGGAGCGGTAGTGCGGCGTCGTCGTTCCCGTGGTCTCCACCACAGTTCGTCACCTCAGCGTGACGTAAGCCGCGAAAAAGTATATCAAAACGTTATAAACGGGTGCTGGGAAAAGCCTGATATCACGCGAAAAAAGTGGAGGAAAGGCCGGGAGATCGCCGTTTTAGGATGATAACGACCCTCCTGTGCCACTTGTTACATAAACGTGACAATTCGTTGCCTAATCGTTACGCTAATGAACGTACCGCAAGTGCCCCTCGGGCGCGCAGGAAAACTTTTGTAGGAGATCATCCCATGACCGGACGCCACGCTCTTGATACGCGGTCGCAGGCTCATAACCTGGCGAACCCCGCAGTACGTGGTCTCACCGCAGCTCTCGTTGTGGGCGGCGCGGCAGCACTGATCGTTCCGAATGCGGCGGCTGATACCGCGGCCGCGCCCGCCAAGGCGGCGCTGTCTAATCCGCACGCGCAGGACGTTGCTGCTGGCATCGCCGGCACCACGAGCGCCACCTCGGAATGGAAGATCGAACAGATCAACATTCAATCCGCAGCTCCGGCTATTGAAGTAGCCGCCCCGGCCGCCAGCGCCACCACCGCCGCGGCGGACACCGCCACCACTTCCTCTGATAACGATGCCACTCCCGCCGCCGCGGGCATTGGTGTGGAAGTGGAAGCCGCCCCCAGCGCCATTGGCTCCTCCGTTCTTGATACCGCGCTCAGCGGTGTGGGTTCGCCCTACGTGTGGGCTGGCACCACCCCCTCCGGCTGGGATTGCATCGGCTTCGTGCGCTGGGTTTACGCCCAGCACGGCGTTGCTATCGGCGGGTACACCACCTCGGTGCTCTCGGTGGGGCGCCAGGTTTCCTACGCGGAAGCCCAGCCCGGTGACATCCTTTACTGGCCCGGCCACGTGGCGATCTCGCTGGGTAACGGCCAGAATGTGGCCGCGTGGAACCCGGGTATGGGTACCCGCGTGGGGCCGGATTCATGGTGCGGTGATACCCCCATCGTCATCCGCGTTTCCTAAGGCGCGTCCTCGCGAGGCTTGAGAAGAATTATGTACGAACGCCGTCGGAACTCCCGGCGGCGTTCGCATTTTACCCACGGTTCCACCCCGGGGCGTGCCCGTGGGAGAATGGGCAACGGAGGTAACGATGTACCAGCATGAGAATTCCGTGGTCGTCGGGGTGGATGGCTCCCCCGAATCGCGGGCGGCGCTTATATGGGGTGCGCACGTGGCCGTGAGCCGCAATGCCACCCTGCGGGCCCTCACCTGCTATCAGGAAGGCCCGGATCCGCGCGGATCCTATGAAAGCGCCATGAGTATCGCGCGGGAGGCGCTCGCCCAGGAAGGCGTGGCGGGCCTGGCAGGGCTGGAAGCCACCGCGGTGGCGCTGCCCGGGGACCCGGTTGAGCTGCTCTTGGCAGAGTCTAAAATCGCTTCCCGGCTGGTGGTGGGGTATTCCGGGGCCGATACCGCGGATATTGACCAGCTGGGTGTGGTGGCCGGCGCGATTGTTTCCAAGGCGTACTGCCCGGTTGCCGTGGTGCCGCTCCAGCATTCGCGGCGCCTGCCGATTCGCCACATTGTGGTGGGAGTGGACGGCTCACAGGAATCGAAATACGCGCTTAATTTGGCGGTGCGGATGGCCGGGCGCTGGGGCGCGCAGGTCTCCGCAATTAACGCGGTGTCGGTCACGCGCGCCGGGGGCGGCCTGCTTCCCGGCGGGGATATGACCCGCGAAATTCTGGATGACACCCGCCTGGGCCTGGAAGAAACCGTGGCCGAAGTGTTGCGCGGGGATGAAACCGTACAGGTGCGCTGCTACGCGGTGGAAGGCTCCGCGGCAGAAATCATGGCGGAATTCTCTAGCTCCGTGGACCTGGTGGTCGTGGGAGCGCGCGGCCGCGGCGGAATTACCGGGCTGCTTTTTGGCTCCACTAGCCACACGCTGCTCCTTGGCACCCAATCGCCGGTGCTCGTGGTGCCAACCCACGCCACCAAGAACCTCCACGTTCCGGATACTAATGTGCCCTGGGATGTGCCCGATCCTTCGGCGCAGTAACTGGTGTGGTGGTGCGAGGTGCCCGGGTGGTCTCGCGTGCGGGGTCTGGGCGACAGCGCACATTCCGGCGGTAGGGTGAGCCGCGATAAGTAGCGCGGCACCGCATGCGGTAAGTGGCGCCCACGGTGCCACGCAGAGTAACCTGGAACGGTTATCTTATTCCTACCGTCGTTCGGATGAACGGGCGGCGGTAGGCCCGCCCTCGTAGCTCAGGGGAAGAGCGACCGCCTCCTAAGCGGTAGGTCGAAGGTTCGAATCCTTTCGGGGGCACAGTAGATCGGTGCGCGGGTAGCCCGTGTGGGGGCTACTGCTTAGGATAGAACAAGGGCGAAAGGGGCGTGACACCATGACGGAGCCTTTTGGTTACGAGGACTATTCCAACACGGTTCTTTATGACGTGTTCTATGAAGCGGGAACGATGCTTTGCGGGCGTTATATTTCCCTTTCCAGACAGGCGGATATTGCGGGTGACGAAGCACGTCGAGCGGTTTACGATGGTAAATACCTCGAGCTCATTGAGCAGCGCGATGCTGTGAATGAAAATGATCGGGCGGAACAGATTCGTTGTATTCGCTCGTGGCATGCACTGCGTGAGCAATTACCCACCACTCTTTCTCATGTGTGATCTTGATATCCGCGCAGAGTGGATCCGTCGCGTCAAACCACGAGTATTCGCCAGATCTCGGGTATCGCTATCGCCGGTATCCATTTTTCTCGGTGGCCAGCCAGGTGCCGGTAAAACCAAAACACAAAAAACGGTAATATCTCGCTATCTCGATGAAAATATTACGCGCATTATCGGCGATGATCTGCGAGCTTTTCATCCCGATTATGATTGGCTATGCCAGAACGATCCTCTCCAGATGCCTCACATAACTGCCCAAGCCTCTGGCCAATGGATCGCGATGTGCATCGATTGGGCGTCACAAAACTCGTTTTCCACTCTGGTTGAAGGAACATGGCGCAATACCGCGATGGTAATAACCGAAGCTAGGAAAGCGCGCGAGCTTGGGCGCCGCACGCACGCGATTATTCTTGCGGTTCCACCGGTGCTTTCCCAAGCAGGATTATTGGAGCGATTTTACGCGGATCGGTTACGCGGCTTGCCTGCTCGCTGGACGCCACCCGAAGCACATGAGGTGGCGGTAAACGCTCTTGACCAAACGGTTGCGGCGGTATGTGCGAGCATGAGTCCTTTCGACCGTTTCACGGTTACGAATCGTTCGGGTAACTATCTTTACGACGGCGCACCAGCGAGCCGCGGTCTTGAAGTTTTCCGGCACGAGTTTCATAGGGGACTTTCCGTGCAGGAAAAGGAATATTTAGCGGAGCTCGTTCCTCGTTTGGATGAAGGTATACGGAAGTTCACTCCCGACGATATGCCTGTTATGGCACTTGTGGAGAATATTCGGAAAACCCTCGAATCCGGGTAGGCTGGGGGAATGACCTTGGGAAATACGCACCACGTACAGGAACCGGATAGGAACGACGGCGCGCCTGCCCCGCTCCATATCGCTATGACCTCGGTGCATACCTCCCCACTGGCCACTCCCGGCTCCGCCGATGCCGGCGGCCTCAACGTGGTGGTGACCAATACCGCCCAGGCCCTGGCCCGCGCCGGGCACCGGGTTGATCTGGTCACCCGCGCCAGCGAACCCGGCCAGCCCTATATGCATGAGGTCATGCCGGGCGTACGTGCATTCTTCTTACCGGCCGGCCCGCGCCATCCCGTTGCAAAAAGCCACACCGATGGCCTCATCGCCCCCTTCACGGTGGAATTCCGCCGGTGGATGGCCGAGCACGGCGGCGGCGTCGATCTTATCCACTCCCACCACTGGTTCGCGGGCGTAGCCTGCCTGCCCGTCGCCCAGGAAACCGGGCGCCCTCACGTGCAGTCCTTCCATTCGGTAGCTGCGCGGAAAGGCCAAAATCTTGCCGATGGTGAACCGCCGGAATCCTCCGGGCGGGTGCCCGGCGAGGAGCGCTGCGTGCGCGAATCAGACCTCATTATTGCGGTATCTCAAGCGGAAAAAGAGATGATCGCGCAGCGCTACGGCACTCCGCCCTGCCCGGTCGAAATCGTGCACCCGGGCGTGGATATTGAGATGTTCCGCCCGGCCCGCGCTGGTGGACTCGCTGCCGCCTCACCGGCCGCAGCGCCCACCGCCCCCGACTGCGTCACCGAGGTGACCGGCGGCCGGGACTACGTTTTCTTCGCCGCCCGCCTCCAACCCCTGAAAGCCCCGGATTTAGCGATTCGCGCGCTCGCGGAGCTGCCCGCCGGCACCCGCCCGCTCCTCGTTATTGCTGGGGCGGCCTCCGATGACTTCGCCGGCTACGAGGACCACTTGTGCGCCGTCGTAACCGAAACGGGAATGGAAAGTGACGTCCGCTTCATCGGGCCGCTCCCACGCACCGGCCTCGCGGCCTTCCTCGCCCACGCACAACTCCTCCTCAATCCCTCTTTCTCGGAAACTTTCGGGATTATCAACGTGGAAGCGGCTGCCTGCGGCACCCCCGTGGTGGCTTGGGATTCCTCCGGGATCCCCGAATCGGTGCACGGCGGCGTGACGGGCACCCTGTGCCGCAGCCGCGAGCCGCGCGAATGGGCCGGCGCGGTGCGGGCCTACCTGGACGATCCGGCTTTGCGGGCCCGGCACGGTGCCGCGGGGCGCGCCTTCGCCGAATCGCGCACCTGGGACGCGGTCGCGCGCGATTACGCCGCCGCCTACCGCAAACTCGGGAGGCACGCATGAGCACCGCCGGCGGAACCAACGCGCGCACCAACGCGCACACTGACGCGCGCACCAGCAGCCAGACCAGCGCGGGCACCAACGCAGTCCCCTACACCTGGGACCCCAGCGACCCGCTCTTCGCCCGCACCCTTTTCCTCCACGCCCACCCGGACGACGAAGCAATCCAAGCCGGCGGCCTCACCGCGCTCCTCACCGCCGCCGGGCATCGCGTCAGCATCCTCACCTGCACCCGCGGCGAAGAAGGCGAAGCGGTCCCCGGAACCCTGCCCGCCGGCGCGGGGGAGGCCGAACTTGTTGCCCGGCGCGAAGCGGAAATCACTCGAGCGCGCGCCATCCTCGGGGTCACGGACGGCTTCTGGCTCGGCACCTTGCCGGCCCTCGCACCCGGCGCCGCGCCGCGCCGCTACCGCGATTCCGGGATGGCTTGGATTGCACCCGGGGTCGCCGGCCCCGCGCCCAGCGCCGGCCCGCGCGCCTTTTCCCGCGCGGACCTGAGCGAAGAAATCGCAGATGCGCGGGCACTCCTCGCGCACGTGCGGCCCACCGTCATTATTGGGTACGACGCCGCAGCAAGCTACGGCCATCCCGACCACGTCCGCGTGCATCGCCTGGCCCGTGCCCTAGGCCGGGTGAGCGGAATTCCGGTGCTCGAGCTGGCATCCACTCCCGCGCAATCCGGATGGTGCTACCGCAACGCCCGGGCTCATGAAGCCACCGTGGTGGCGGCGCTGCGCTGCTATGCCTCCCAGCTGACCGTAGTTGATCGCGCGGATCCAGGGCTTGCTGGCCTGCCGGTTATTGGCGCCGCGGGAGCCGGCGCCCCGGCACCGGGCCCTGAGCCCGACTCCGAACCCGCCCCGCAGCTGCTTATCCGGCACGTGGGCGGCCAGCTCCAGGAGCTTCCGCTCTGGCCGGGATTGCGCCCGGCAGAGGAAGCGTCGTCGTTCCCCGCTGTGGATTCTTCCGCGCGTGCCGCTAGCATGCCCCAGCCTTCCACGCCGGTGGCAGAATAAGGCCGTAATTTTTGGCTTATTGCGGCGCGCATAGGGACTTTTACGCCGGACCTGAGTAGCGTTAAGGTTGTGACTCCTCTCTTCAGACGCTCATCTCGCCGGCATTCGGCTCGTGAATCTCTTTCTCGTGATACCGCCGCGGTTCCCGAGGCCGCCGCGCTGCCCGCGGGCGACCGTGACCCCGCGGAACCCGGGCAGGATACGCCCGTCGTTTCCTCACCGGCCGCGGCTGAGTCCGCCGCCAGCGCGGAAGCCGCCGGAAATTCCGCCACTCCAGCTCAGCAGGCACCGCAGGCCGGCGCTAGCGGCGTCGTACCGCACGGCGCCTCGGAAACCGCAGCTGTGCAACACGGAACTGAAAGTGACAGTAGTAGAGCGGAAGCGGAGGACCATCCCGCGCCGCTTCCCGCCCCGCAGCGCGAAGATCTCGTGTCGCGGGCCTATGCGGCCTGGCAGGAGGAGCTGGCCGCGCGGGCCGAGCGCGCGGCGGAGAATGTGGCCGCCCGGGTGTGCATTGATCTCACCCATCCGCACCCGACCGGGGGAGCGCAGTTTTCTTCCGGGGCGCCCACCCGCCTCACCTCGCTTATTCGGGAGGAGCGCAGCCAGCAGGAGGCCCTCGCTACCTGGCGTACCCTGCGGGACCAGGTGGCGCGCGCCGCGGAAGAATACGGGTACGCCCCGATTCAGCTGGCCAGCGGCAATCTGACGTGGACGGAGCTCCCGCCGCGTCGGCCCAGTGATGAGCTGGAGCCCGGCTATGAGGACACCGGCGAACTCAAGCTCGACCCGGAAGCGATGCGGGCCTGCGCGGAGGAAGCCGCTGTTCACGCGGCGGCCGGCGGTTCTGGCGCGAACGGTGCAGAGGCAGCCCTCGGGGAGGAGTCGGCCGGATTCGAGGAGTCGCTCGAGCAACCCGCCACCCAAGCCGCCTCGGAAGCTGCCGGGCAAAGCACCGCGCAAGCCGCCGCTTCCAACAGTGAAGAAACCCGGCAGGTGCGCGAAGTTAGCGTGCCGATTGTGTACCGCCTGCTGCAGGTGGAGGACGTGGGCACGGATGCCCTTATCCAAACCACCCCGGCCCTGTCCGTCAATCCGGATATTGTGAGCGCGCTGCGCCAGCACGGCGCCCCGGTGCGCGAATTGGCCCAGCTCACCCGGGTGGAGCGGGCCACCGAAGATGAACTTATTACCCGGGTGCGGCGTCTATCGCATCTCTACCTGCCCGGGGCTTCCTACCGTCCGCAGGTGCTGCTGGGCATGTTTGCCGATCCGGCCGCGCGCGCGATTACCGACGCGGAGCTGCTGCGCCCGGTCATGATTCGTTCCGGGGTGCTCGCGGCAATTGCCGGGGATCGCGGAACCCACCAGCTCACCAGCGCCCCGCTCCCACCGGCCGAAAAACGCGACCGGGCCCCCGAAGGCGAACGCGGAGTGGGCGATTTGGATGTGGCTGAACTTGCCGCGGTGGAAGCCGTGGCAACTGGCCGCGACGTCGTGATCGATACCCCGCCGGGAAGCGCGGACGTGACCACCCTGGTCGCGATTGCCGCGGACGCAGCCGCATCCAGCCGCTCCGTCCTCTATATTCCCGGCAGTCGGGCGCGGCGCGCCGCGGTGACCGCGCGGGCCGGTGAGCTCGGCGTGGGGGAACTGCTCATTGATCTTTCTGATATTAACGGCGCGGCTTTGCGGCTGCGCCAGGGCCTGCGCCAAAAGTTCCCGCAGATCGACGAAGAACGCACCCTGGCCGTGCGCCGCGATCTCAAGGCGGCGCGCCGCAGCCTGCGCGGCTACGTGAACGCTCTGCACGCCGTCGATCCGGTGTGGAATACCTCGGTATATGACGTGCTTGAGCATTTGGCCGAGCTCGCCGCCCAGCCCCAGGGCCCGGCCACGAAGGTGCGCCTGGATGCCACCGCTGCGGCGCGCGTTCGTGAGGATCGGGAGGCGGTGCTCGAACGGCTCGCGGAGGCGAGTCGCGCCGGGGCTTTTAGCGGGGGCGGGAATTCGGAATGGTTGCGCGCGCAGGTGCGCACGGAGGACGACGCCGCCCGCGCCTTCTCCACCGTGACCCGCATGGCCACCGAAACCCTTCCCCTGGTTATGGAGCAATCCCAGCGGGTGGCCGGGGAGACCGGCCTGGCCCGCCCGAAGACCCTGGCTCAGTGGATGGAACAAATCAAGATGCTCGAAGGGATCGCCGATACCCTCGAGGTCTTCAAACCCGCCGTGTATGAGCGCTCGGTTGCCGATATGGTGATCGCCACCGCGAGTGATGAATGGCGCGCCGAGCACGGCGAAAGCATGAAACGTGCCCAGCGCCGCGCCCTGACCAAGCAGGCCCGCGATTTTGTGCGCCCCGGGATCCGGGTGGCGGATATGCACGCGGCCCTGAGCGAAGTGGCACGCCAGCGCGATATCTGGCGCCGCTACAGCGCGGAAAGCGATTGGCCCACCCTCCCCGAGGGCATGACGATGATCCGGGCCACCGCCGCGGAAGTGGACGGGCAGGTGCGTGAACTCGAAGAATTCCTCCCGCACCGCGCCGGCCTGCGCCGCGAACCCATCGAAAACGTGCTGGCCCTGGTGCGCACCCTGGTCTCCCAGCGCCGGGTGCTCGATTCCCAGCCGCGCCGCATCGACCTGCTCCACGACCTTGAGGACAGCGGCCTGGGAGATTTCGCCCGCGATATGGCCCGCCGCGAAGTGAGCGGGGAAGCGGTGGCCGCCGAACTCGACCTGGCCTACACCAACTCTGTGTTCGAACAGCTCATCGCTCGGAATACCGTGCTGGCCCAGGCCGGCCCGCAACAGCTGGCCATGCTTGTACACACGGTGCGGGATCTGGATCGCGAACACGTGGAGAGCCTGCCCGGGCCGGTGCTGCGCGCCGCAATTACCCATATGCAATCGGTGGCCCGCAAGCAGCGCGAAGAAACCGTGGCGGTGGACCGCTACCTGGCCCGCGCCGGCGTGAGCGCGCTGGCCGACGTGGCCGCTTCAGCAACCGCGCTGGTCCAGGCGGCCCGCCCTGTATGGGTGGTGCCCCCGGCTCTGGTCCCGGAGCTCATCCCCACCCTGCCCTGGGCGGATGTGGTGATTCTGGACGGTATCGAGGATGTTCCGCTCGCCGCGGTGGTCGCCCTCATGGCGCGCGGCTCGCAGCTCGTCGTCCTCGGTGACGTGGCGCGGGCGGGCGCGGATAGCGCGCTCGCGGCCCTGGCCGATGCGCTTCCGGTGTGCGAACTTCCCACGTTCCGTGCGCATCACGATGATCTTGCCCTCGCCTGCTTGCGCACCCTCGGGTACGACGACGCCGACCGCGCCGCTCCGGCGGGGCGGGTGCGCCGGGCGGACCGCCTGCAGGTAGTGGACGGACGCGGGGTTCCCTCCCCGAATACCGGAATGGTGGAAGCCCCCAGCGCGGAAGTGGACGCGGTGGTGGATGCGGTGGTGGATCACCTCCTCACCCGCCCGGAGGAATCCCTCGCGGTTATTACGATTTCGCGTTTGCATGCCGTGCATGTGCGCGCGGCGGTGGAACGCACCATCGCCAATAGCCCGGCGTTGACCGAGGCGGGCGAATCCGCGTCCAGCCTGGTGCCGGTGGTGGATATTACCGGGGCGAGCGGGCTGCGGCGCGACCGGGTTATTTTCTCGGTGGGCTTCGGCAAGACGGTGCACGGCCGGGTGCTTCATACTTTCGGCCCGCTTACCGAAGCGGAAGGCGCGCGCTACCTGAGCGAGGCACTCCTGGTTCCCAGCCGCTATATGAGTGTCATTTCTTCGCTGGGCCCCGGCGATATCGGGGTGGATGACCTTTCCGGGGCGGCGCCCCGGCTCCTGGCCACCCTGCTGGAGACGGCCGCCCGGGAAGAACTACTCATCGGGGCGGACGAGGACGTGGCCAAGGCCAGCCCGCTGCTCTTCGACCTGGCCGCGCGCCTGCGCGGGCGCGGGCTTTTCACCGCCCTCTACTACGGCTACGACGCCGGCTTGCGCATCCCCCTGGTTGTTGCCGAACACGAAGGCGATTGGCGGGTGGCTGTTCTGACCGACGACGCCGATTACGTTGCCGAACCATCGCTGCGCCGCCGGGACCGCTACCGGGTCGAGATGCTCGAGGATTTGGGCTGGAAGGTGGTCCAAACCTTCTCCTCCTCGATTTTCCTTGATCCGGAATCTGAGGCGGACCGTATCGAAGCGCTCGTGCGGGTGGTGCGCCGCGATGAGGCCGCCGCGCGCCACCGGGCTGAAGATACCCCCGCGTTTGGGGCGGACGTCGCGGATGTGGCGGATGAAGCGGATGTTGCTGCGGCGGGTGCTGGTGGCGATGCTGGCGCATCGGGCGCGCCGGGTGCCGCGGGCGCGCCGGGCGCCGGAATGCCGGGCGCTGCTAGCACGGAAAGCGCGGAAGCTCAGCAGGGCGAAGCCGGCGCAGATAACAGTTCAGGTACGCACACCCCGGCCTCGGGTAGCGCGGCCGGCAGTGCACAGGCCGGAACTTCCGCGCCGGATCCGGAAGCATCGCGGCGAGCCCGAGGAAAGAAACCCGCGGTGCGGCCGGGCCTGCCGCTAGCCGCCTACTCGGATGACCAGCTTGATGACATGGTGGCCTGGATTGCCTCCGATGGGGTGGCCCGTAACTCCGAACAGCTGGTGGAAGAACTGCGCAGCGAACTTGATATTCGCCGCCGCGGGCCCCAGGCCGATGCGGTGCTCGGTAACGTGGTGCGCCGCTCCGGCCTGGCCCAGGATTAGGCGCGCGGCCGTGGCGAGCAAGGCACATTCCGGAAGCACCCACCGGGTGGTAAATAACAGCCAGGTTGCAGATAGCAGCCAGGGGGATAGTGCTCAGCAGGCAAGACGCGTCCACCGGGCGGTGGTGCGCCTCTCCGAGGTAGATGCCCGGCGGGTGGAAAGTGGCGAACTCAAGGACGCCGCCGAAGCCCTCCAGCGCCTCGCGCGCGGGGACGGGGGAGCGACCCTACCGCACCCGGATACGCCCACCAAAAAATCCGCGTTAAAAAAGAGCGCCCCGGGGGCCACTACCGTGGCACCCCGGGACGCGGCCGTATCCGCACGCGATATTCGCACGCGAGATATTGTGGCGCGCACCGCTCACGAACAGAGCATTCTTGACGAACGCCCGCCCCACTTCGGCAAGCTCTAAATATCGGCAAGCTCTAAGCGGTAGCGGACTCCGGAAAACAGCGAAGCCCCGCACCCGCTCAGAACCGCGCGAGTTCAGAACTGCACGTATTCGAGCGGTGAGTCGCGCCGATTAGCCGAGCACATTAGTCGCGCGGATTAGTCGGGCACATCAATCGCGCAGATTAGTCGCGCTTGGCACGCAGCTCATCACGGATTTCCTTGAGGAGGATGAGCTGGGGATCTTCCGGGGCCTCCGCGGCCGGCTTGGCGTGGCGTTCACGCATCTTATTCATGGGGAGTACCAGGAAGAAGTACAGCGCGAAAGCCACGATGAAGAAATTGACCACCGCGGTGAGGAAGCTCCCGAATTGGATTTCGCCCCCACCCAGGTGCCACACAAAATTACCGTCAAAATTCGGCTGGCCGAAAATCGCGGCGATAAGCGGCATGAGAATATGGTCCGTCAGGGACTTCACCACGGCTGAGAAAGCCGCACCGACGATAACACCGACGGCGAGGTCCATGACGTTACCCTGCATAATGAATTTCTTGAAACCCGCGAGCACCTTCCATCCTTTCGCGCGGAGCGCCACCGGGAATGCCCCGGCGGCAGAAACTATGGAGGGGCTACCAACACTGCCCGCAAAGAATCCGCGGCAGCATAGCCCACGATAAGATTAGCGTCTTTTTCGCGAACAACCAGGTAGAGCACCCGATATGTGACACCCTCGGAGAGCATGCCGGCATTCTTTTCCTCTTCGCCGATTCCCACCACCGCGGCTCGTTCCACCACCCGGACTGCTCCGGCCTCCGTACTATGTTCCGGGGCCGGCGCATATAAGCCAATAAAATTGCCCGGCTCAATAAAGCTCCCGGTCCCATCGGAAGCCACCCGCACCGCCACCACCACGTGCCCGGCGGGTGGATCACGTAAGAATTCTTGGGAGAGCAGCACCCCGCGGGCTAGGGGATACCCGGCCGGAATATTAGCGGCCAGGCGCTGCCCGCTGGCCTCAGCTTGCGAAGAAAGCGCATTCTCCGGAATGAGATCCCGGGCCACGGTGCGCGCCTCCACATCACGCCCGCTCAGCACATGCCCGGCCGCTAGATTGCGGCGCGCGACCAGCACTTGCCCGGTTTCCGGGTAGCGGCGCTCAATCGCCTGAAGAATAGTGAAAAAAGCCAGGAGGGCAACCCCGGCCAGCAGCAGATGGCGTGCCCGCCACAGCCGCGTGTGGATACCAGTCATAGCTTGAGGCTAGCGAGGAATGCTCAGCCGCCAACCAGAAGTGGGCCCGCCTGTGGATACCGGCAGCGTTTCGCGAAGCTGGGGATAAACCGAGCTGCGCCGTCGTACTTAGTTCTGCGTGGAGCTCCCACCCGAAGAACGCGAGTCATTGTGGTAGAAACCCGAACCCTTGAACACGATTGCGCTAATCCCTGCCATTACCTTCCGCAATGCGTCTTTCCCGCACTCCGGGCACGTGACCAGGGCGGTGGCTGTCATCGACTGGTGCGCATCAAAATGGTGACCGCAATTGTCACAACGGTAACTGTAGGTAGGCACGTTCTTCCTTTCCGGGCCGGTGGCCGAGCCGAGGGGCGGCCGGCACAAGCCGTACGGCGCATTATTCTAGCGCGTGACACGTGCCCTCGGGGAAGTCGCCCGCAACCCTAGTGCAGGGGAGAATGTCCGCCCAGGTCCACCACGGTCTCGGGGAGCAGAACGTAACGCACCGGCACGTCCATCTCATCGTGGGGGAGGGGCGTGTGCACGTATTCTTCGGGCCATATCAGGGCGCCGACCGGGGTGGCGCTATCGAGCTGCTTGAGCACGCGGTCATACCAGCCCCCGCCCTGGCCCAGGCGCACGCCGTCGTGATTGACGAGCAGCGCGGGGATAAAAGCGGCGTCTACCTCGCGTAATACCGTGGAATCGAGGGCTTCGCCCCGGGGTGCGGGCGGGCGGCCGGGGGCCTGGTCGGTGAGATTCTCCGCGCCGGTGTAGCGCGCCCACTGGCGGGTGAGCCCGGGGCCGAGCTTGGGGACAAGGAGGGTGCGCCCGCTGGCCACAATGGCATCGCATAGGGCCCGGGTGCCCGGTTCGTTATTGACGGAAATATAGCCGGCAACCGTGGTGGCGGTGCCGAGGAAATCCAGCACGGTGGTGACCCAGCGGGCTTCGGCTTCCTCCCGGGCTGCGGGCGTGCGCTTGGCCCGAGCCGCGCGCACCGTTGCGCGCAAGGCCTGTTTGGCTTCCGGCACCGCCATCGCGGAGACGTCAGGAAGAGATATGGTGTGGTCGGTCATGGCACCAGTGTGGCACGAGGTGCTGGATGCCCGCTAGGAGTAAGGCCCTTGTGGTGTGGAGTCAAGGCCCGTCGTGCTCTAATAACAAGGCCCGTGCGCGCGGCGTGAGCGCCGGCAGGCCCCCAAACCGGTACGCTGTGCTGTGTACCGAGGAGGAATACGTGAAAACAGTAGCCGAGCAACTCGATGAATTCTTAAAGGTCGCCCAGCCTTTGGAGGCTCTCGATGTGGAGCTTGCCGACGCGATGGGTTGTATTCTTGCCGAAAACGTCGTCGCAACTGTTGATGTTCCTCACACCGACCTGGCGGCTCTGGATGGGTACGCGGTGCGCGCGGACGAAACTTTCGGTGCCGAGCCCGCACGCCCGGTGCATTTCCCGGTGACCGATGATATTTTCGCCGTCACCACCGACCGCATCGCCCACACTCCCGGCGCGGCGGCCCGCATTGCTTCCGGGGCGCGGATG
Organism: Actinotignum urematis; assembly: GCF_051264595.1. Classification (NCBI taxonomy): domain Bacteria; kingdom Bacillati; phylum Actinomycetota; class Actinomycetes; order Actinomycetales; family Actinomycetaceae; genus Actinotignum; species Actinotignum urematis. Next base: position 60,167 of record NZ_JBOZBG010000002.1, read on the forward strand.
CCCACGGGCGCGGACGCCGTTGTTCCCCTTATCGATACGGATCACGGGGAAGCGCAGGTGGATATTACGGCGCGCGTGGCCCCCGGGGAGAATGTGCGCGCGCAGGGTGAGGACCTGCGGGCCGGCACCACGATTCTGGAAGAAGGCACCCGTATCGGGGCGCGCCATATTGCCTTGCTGGCGGCGGCCGGGCGCGACCGGGTACGGGTGCGCCCGGCGCCGCGCGTCGTCGTGATGTCTGTGGGCGATGAACTGGTGGCGCCCGGAAAAGCTTTGGGGAACGGAAAGATTTACGACGCGAATTCGCACGCGCTTGCCACCGCGGTGCGTAACGCCGGGGCGGTTGCGTATCGCGTACCGGCGGTTTCCGATGACCGGCATCTTTTGCGCGAGTCCTTGGAGGACCAGCTGCTGCGCGCTGACGTTATCCTCACCACCGGCGGTTTGAGTTACGGGGGTGGAGATACCCTCAAGGAGGTCCTGTCCCCGCTCGGTTCGATGCGGTTCGACGCCGTCGCTATGAATCCGGGCCGGCACGTCGGGGTGGGTACCATCGGGGGCGACGTCGCAAATTCGGCACTCATGTTCTGCCTTCCGGGCAACCCGGTGGCCGCGCTGGTGTGCTTCGAGGTGTTTGTGCGCCCCTCGCTGCGGAAAATGGCCGGCTACAAGCATGTGACCCCGCGCTCGATCCGGGCTCGGGCGGCGCGCGGGCTGCTCTCCCGGCCCGGCGTGCAAGATTACGTGCGGGTGCAGGTGTACGGCGATCCGCGCGCCGGCTACGAATTTGACCCGGTGGGGGATGTGGAGCTGCTCTCCCTGGCGAATTTCGCGAAATCGAACGGGCTCGCGGTGGTTCCCGCGGATAAGGAAAGCGTGGGAATTGGCGACGAATTAGAGTGCATGATTCTCAACGGGTAAGCCCAGCTTGAAGGGATAGCCCTGCTCAACAACCCCATTCGTCCCACGAATCACATCGTTGTTATTCTCTCTACGAAAGTAACGGCGCGTCCCTGCCTGAGCGCCCCGCGATTGGTTAAAGTGGCTGTGTGGGATTCCAGGGATACGCGTTGATGGCAGTAGTTGTGCTGCTCATGGTCTATGTCATCCCTGGTGTGTATCGGCGGCGCGTCATCCTCGCGGATGTGCGCATCGACGAACGCTATTCACCCCAGCTACGCACCCTCGCGCTGCCGGACGGAACGGCGGGCGTGGAAACGGGCGGGCCAACCGGGGCCATTTTTTTCCGGAAGCCGGAGGTCATCATGGCAGAGAACGACGAACGCGATATTCTTCCACCCAGCGCGGGGGGTAATGTGCGCACCCTGGCGCGGGAACGCGCGCGCCGTAAGGCACGTATTTCCCAACGCGCGGCAAATCGGCAGCGCGGTTTTGTGGTTGCGGGCGCTTTAGGCTTGCTTATTGTGGTGCTCGGCGCTCTTGCTTTTACGACGACGATGCCACGTTGGATTTTCTACGTTGCTGTGGGCATCGGGGTGCTGTACGGGGCGGGCTTCGGCTACCTCCTCAGTGAAATGGGGAAGGCAACCGCTCGTGACCGTGAGGATATTGCCGAGCTCACCGAGGAACTTGGTATCCGGAAGACCCGCGGGGCGCAGCGCCATTCGCGCCGCCCGGCTCGCCCGCGCCCCGGGCGTTCGGCGGTCTCGGCGGCTTCCGCCCATTCGGCTTTGAGCGCGGCCAGCGCGGCCCTGGGAAGCGATGACCTCGGGGCGCTGACGGCCGATGCGAGCCGCAGTGCGGACCTGGGGCGGAGCGCTGATCTCAGCCGGAGCGCGGCGAGCGCGAGTGCGGGGAGTAGGAGCGCGGCCACCACGCCAACGGCTGCTTCGGCGGCCACCGGCGGCGCAAATGCGGCTGGCGAAGGTGAAGCTGCTGGCGATGCTCGTGACGGTGCCGCTGGTGAAGCTCGCGATGCTCAGGCTGCGAGTACCGAGGAACATGATGCCGGGGTGAACCCGGGAAAAGCACGGAGCCGGAACGCGGGGGCGCGGGCGCCTAAGCGCCGTTCCGGCATTTCGGTGACCCTTGAACAGGGGATTATCGCCACGGAAGATTTCGCTCCTATCGCCGGTTCGCAGCGTGAACAAGCGGAGAAACTTCCTAAGCGTTTCGTTGCGGGGGCGGTCCCGCGCCGCCAGCTGCCCAGCTATACGCTCAAGCCGCAGATCCAACAGCGAACGGTAGCGCCCTACCAAGCCCCTGAAGCTCCGGTAGCTCCGGTACCATACCGCCCGAAGGAGATTGGCGAGCGGGTGACGTTTGTGGATGCTGTGGCGCAAGGCGCGGCGGCTTCCGCAGTGCCGGCGGGTCAAGCTGCGTCGCAAAGCAGCGCGCCGGCACCGAAGGCCGAAGCCGCAGTGCCTCCTGCCCAGGTGGCTGCACCTGCGCATGACGGCCTCGCGGGTGGGGCGGCTCTGGACGAGCTGCTGCGCAAGCGCCGCGCGTAGCTGTGGTAGGCCGAGGCAGCCTGGTTGACTGATGTGCTGCCGCGCCGCGGGTACTAACTGAAAAGGAAGATCGGGGAGTGGTGTAATGGGAACCACTCCCCGAAATTTCATTCCGGGCCGTTCGGGTGCTAAACTAATCAGGTCTTTGGGGCTATGGCGCAGTTGGTAGCGCGTCTCGTTCGCAATGAGAAGGTCAGGGGTTCGAATCCCCTTAGCTCCACCATTCTGGCTAATAAATACTCACACCACATTTCTATTCATTTACCGAAGTCTGCTTTTCGGAAGTCAGGGATTTAGTTGGACTTCTTCTGCTGGTAAAACGTGGACATCCAGTTCTAGCGCTGGGGCTTCAGTTTTAACAATGAGCTTTTCGATCCGGCCTACAGCCGTGCAGTGCTGTGGAGCATTCGGTAGTACTCCTTCGATAACTGCCACCTCAATGCGTCCATCAGTTTCCTTGGTGACGGTACGCAACTTGAAACATTTGGGGTCACCCGTGATAACGGTGAAAGTCAGCTCGTGTGAATCTGTAACTTCGTACTGCGTCCAGTTGATGAGCTTTTCCGAGTGCAAAGTGGTTTTGCCGTTTGAACAACCCCAAAGCATAACAATGACGCTTAGGAGTACTGTTAACCCTCTTCCGATTTGCCTTGGCGGCCATTTAATCATTCCGACTCCGAACCCGGCCTATTGGACCGGTTGTGACGTATGTGCGGATCTTGGAAAGTCGTAACCCCGGCGATTTAGCCGAGGCTAGGGATCGTTCCGGGGTCTTCGATATTCAGGCTACCATGGGCGATACGGTCGCGGAGGCTTCCTTCTACTCCAAAATTCTGTCGTAGGCCACTGATAAACTGCGAGCATGTCACAGAGTATTCGTCGTCCCATTGCTGTGGACCTCTTTTCGGGTGCCGGCGGGCTTTCTCTCGGCCTTGAGGAAGCCGGGTATGACGTTACCGCGTCCGTTGAATACGATCCGATCCACGCTACTGTCCACGAATTTAATTTCCCCTACGGTAAGACTTTCTGCGCGGACGTGCGTAACGTCAGCGGCGCTATGATCCGCTCCGAATCAGATATTCAGGATCAAGAGATTCACCTTGTGGCAGGAGGTCCACCCTGCCAGGGGATCTCACTGATAGGCAAACGAGCTCTGGACGATGAACGTAATTCCCTCCTCAAGGAATATGTCCGTTTAGTCCTGGAATTGCGCCCGCGCTACTTCGTTATGGAAAACGTTGCGGGGCTAACTATCGGTTCGCACCGGCAGCTCCTCGACGAAGTTATCGCACTATTTGTCTCTCACGGGGACTATCGCATTGTCGAGCCAGTATCGGTGCTACAGGCAGCAGATTTTGGCACTCCACAATCCCGAAAAAGGCTCTTCTTATTGGGCTATCGGCAGGACTGCCCGCGCCCCAGCTACCCGAGTCCACGGTATACGCCACGCCGTATCGATGGTTCACTCCCGGAAGAGAGTCTGCTCCCGTTGGGTCCCAGTGTCAGTGACGCTCTTGCAGATCTACCCGATGCAGATACTTTTGAGGAATTGCTGCGCGGTGACTCGGTGGCGAGCACTGAATATTCGGAACCAAGCCCCTACGCGGCAATCCTGCGTGGTATCACACAAGATCTGAGGAATTACGCCCGGCCGCGCCCGGCCGTGGGTAATCGGCTTACTGCATCCGCACGAACAGTTCATACTCAAAAATCAATTGACCGATTCACCGCTACTCTTCCCGGAACAACCGAACGTATCAGCAGATTCCTTCGGCTTCACCCAGAAGGAATCTGCAATACCTTGCGGGCCGGTACTGCCTCAGACCGTGGTGCGTACACAGCTCCCCGCCCTATTCATCCCGTCCATCCTCGGGTAATTACAGTACGGGAAGCAGCACGTTTGCATGGCTACCCGGATTGGTTCAGATTCCACGTAACCAAGTGGAACGGATTCAGAGAAATCGGAAATTCCGTTCCTGTCATGCTTGGCCGCGCGGTAGCCGCAGAGCTACTCAAGGCTGATAACGTAACGCCTACCCGCGGTGAATTCACCTCGCTCGGCGATGAAGCATTACTTTCTTTCACCGCGACCGAGGCCCACGCGCACTTCGGGCTCACGGAACGCGTTATTCCGCAACGGATGCGCACAGCTTGCTAGGAAATTCCCATCAGCTGCGGAATACACGCCTCAGCTCTGGCCGCTCCCCGCCCGCATCCCGCCTGCTTAGCGTGCAGCCGTACGCTCGGTGAGGCGCCGGTGGGAGAGCGTGAGAACGCGATCCGCGCCGCGGGCAATATCCGCGGAGTGCGTGACAAGAATGACGCACTTGCCGTGCAGATGTGCGGCGTCGTGCAAAATCTGGACCACGCCGCGCGCGGTGTCCTCATCAAGGTTCCCCGTCGGCTCGTCCGCAAGAATCACCGGCGCGGGTGAGGCCAGCGCCCGCGCAATCGCCACCCGCTGCTGCTGCCCACCAGAAAGCCGCAGCACATTGCGGTGAATCTCATCCTCACTCAACCCCAGCTCCAGCAGCACGGAACTATCCGCCCGCCGATCCACCAACCGCACATTCTCCAGCGGCGTCAAGTAATCAATGAGATTGTAATTCTGGAACACCAGCGAAATATGGGCGCGGCGGTGATGGGCGTAGCCCGTCGTCGCAATATCCACGCCCTCAAAAAGCACCGCGCCCTTCGTGGGCGTATCCAAACCCGCCAGCAAACTCAACAGCGTCGATTTCCCGGCACCCGAAGCTCCCAGCAGCGCCGTAACCGTACCCGGCTCGAAACCCGCGCACACATCGGTCAGCACCTTCGCGCCGCTACCCGGGTAGCTGTAACTCACGTGATCAAGTTCCATAACATTCATAATCTTTTCCTAACTCAGTGACGAAAGAATCTGCCGGGGAGACCGGCGCAAAATCGGAAACAGCGCAATAGCCAGCGCCACGGCAAGAATCCCGGCGCCAACACCCAGCGCCCACGCAATATCCGCGCCGCTCACCGCCACCGGCGGCAACCCGGCCAGCGCGCCCGGTGCCGCACCGTCCACAACGGCCCGCCCGACGAGCGCGGTAAGCTGGCGCCCCGCAAGAATAGCGACGACGCCGCCAGCCAGCGCCAGCGCGCCCAACTCAAGCGCGAAACCGCCGGCAATCACGCGGCGCCGCTGCCCGAGCGAGAGCAGCACCCCAATTTCCCGCATACGCCCACGCACCCACAGGGCCAACACCGCCGCGGCAATCACCACGCCGGCAGCGCAGGCACCGCTGAGCAGCGCACTCAGCAGCCCCTCCACGCTATCCACCGCGCGCAGCACCCCGGTGAAACTCGCGGCATTGTGCTCGTAGCTGAGATCGGGGAGCGTGGCGCGGGCCGCGGCCAGGCTGGCGGGTAACTCGCTCGCGCTCGCGGTGAAACACCGCACCCGGGTGGCACCCGCGTCCCCGCTGAGCTCACGGCCGGCCGCGCTATCCACGAGGATGCGATTCGCGGCTGCGTTTGCCGGCAACCCGGAAGGATTCGGGGTGGTGCCGTCGAAAATCCCGGTGACCTGGCGGGTGACCTCGCCGGCCGGGCCGCGTAGCCGTAGCTCATCGCCAAGCCGCAAGCTATTCGCCTCGGCGAAATCGCGGTGGATGAGGGCGCCCGGTTTCGCGCTGCTGTTCATCTGTCCGGACGTGAGCCGGTAAAGCTTGGCCGCGAAAGCCGGGAAACGCGCCGGATCCGAGCTCGCGGTCACCGTCACCGCGCCCATGACTCCGGCATCCAGCTGCACCCCGCCCGCGGTCGCCACCGCTGTAGCACCTACCGGAGTGGCCAGAATATCTTGCTCGGTGGCAGTGCTCGCCACTCCAGGCAGCGCCGCGAGCTGGCTGGCCTGGGCCGGACTCAGGGTGGGCGCGGCTTGGGTCAGCGGATTATCGCGGGGGGTGGTATGTGGGCTATCGCTTGGGACCGCATCACCCGCATTGCCCGGCGAACCAGCAGGCGAAGTTTCGGCCGAACCATCTGCCGAAGTAGCCGGCGCGCTCGCCACGAACCCGGCTCCCACCTGGGCGTCAATAGCAGTGCGCAGCTGTCCCATGGCCCCGCGCACTCCTGCCTGCGCCACCAGCGCCGTAAAAATCACGCTAATAACCACGAAAAGCAGGATGTTGCGAACCGGGCGGCGCCGCAGCGCGAGCCCGGCGCGGCTCGCTGCGCTCATGGGTGCGGGGAGCTGAGTCCCCTGTGGCTCGCTATCGCGCACTCGCGCACCATCGCCCACTAGCGCACCGTCACCCACGTGCCCACTTTCGGGAGTTACCCCACTCATGCCGCACTCACCAGCAGCTTGCGCGGGGAGGTGCGCAGCATGGGAAGAGCCGCCAGCACGGTTGCCCCGATAAGCACGGCGAGGGTGAGGGCCAGAGCGAGCGTCGTCGTACCCGCACTCAACTGGACCGCAAGATCATCCAAGGTTCGGGTGGCCGTGGTGACATCCACCCCGCCCCCGAGCGGGGCCTGCGAGGTGAGCTCCTCCATCCCGGATTTCTTCACTGAGGCCAGCACACTGGTCCCCACCCGCTGGGCGACCACGGTGCTGAGCGCCACCCCGCACGCCGCCGCCGGAATAGTAATAAAGAGCAGCTCCACCAGGTACTGGCCCAGAATCTTCGCTTTCGAGGTGCCGATAGCGAGCAGCACGCCAGTTTCGCGGCGGCGTTCGCGCAGCCAGAGCACCAGAACCAGGCTAAGAAGCGCGAGGGCAAGGAGCGCCGTCGTAATAATCGCGCCGGTCATGACGCTCTGTACCCCGGCCACCGCGCCGGTAATCCCGGTGAGCAGCTGGGAGGTGCGGGTGAGCTGATAGTTACGCCAATCGATGGGCAGGCCGCGCGCCTCCTTCATGACCGTTTCGCTATCGGTGCCGTCGGCCACGAAGAAGGTGGTGTCTTGGTAGATCTCGGTTTCCGGGGTGTAGGCGTAGAGCGTGCGGGTGGTGGCGAGGTCCGTGTAGACCGCGTTGGCGAAAAGTTCGAGGCGGCGCGCGGCCGGCTGCGGATTATCCCCGCGCACCAGCCCCACGATTTCCACGGTGACTTCCGCGGTGGATTTCTTCGTATTGTCGTAATCGTAGGGGTTTCCGCGCAGGGTGAGTTTCGAGCCCACGGTCAGGCCGTTGAGCCGCGCCAAATCCTCGTGAATAATCGCCTTATTTTTATCTTCGCGGGTAATATGCCGCCCGGCCACCAGCTCGAGGGTGCCGCTGCGAATATTCGTTTCATCAGCGCTGGAACTCACCCCGCGCACGCTCACCGCGTTGCCGAGCTGCGCCTCGCGCTTGGCGTCATATTCCTGGCGATCCAGCCGAGCCACCTTGGCACCCACCAGATCCGCGGTCACATCCTGGCGCGCGGTGTAGCGATCCACCCCGGGCAGGGCGGCGATTCGCTCCACGTCCGCGGGTTTGACCGTGCCGCCCCCGCGCGGGGTGCCGGAGTTATAGGGGGAGTTCTCCAGCACGAAACCGGAGCCCAGGGTGCGTTCCGCGTCGCGGCCCGCGGCGGCTGAGGCTGTGCGCACCGCCCCGGCCGAAACCAGCACGGTCACCACCACTGTGATAATGACGAAAAGAAGCAGGGTACGGATATGTTTTCGGGCGACGTAACGCCACGCGCGTCCAGCTAAGGTCACTACCGGGTACCTTTCACGTTTTCGGGAAAATTTCTGATAGGTAGTAGCTTTTCTCAGCTTACTGGAGACTTCCTGGAGGCTTCGTGAAGAGAATGTGAAGAGCCGTTCGCGAGGCTCTGCGCGCCGGGAGCCACTATGATGGGAGAGCGGCCTTCTTCCCCGCGCCCACCCTCAGCGAAAGGCGAGCATGCAGTTCATCTCCACGCGTTCCGGGATGGAACCGGCTTCTTTTACCGATATTCTGCTCGACGGCCTGGCCCCGGACGGCGGCTTGGTGGTGCCCGCCAGCATCCCGCAGGTGGATGCTGCCCAGCTCGAAGCCTGGCGCACCCTGAGCTACCCGGAGCTGGCCGCCGCGATTATTGGCCTGTACGCCACCGATATTCCCACCGCGGACCTCGCGCGCCTCACCGCGGCCGCCTATAGCCCGCAGAATTTCCCGGGCGGGGTGCCGCTGCGCCGCGTGGATAACACCCTCGTGCTGGTGGGCCTATCCGAAGGCCCCACCATGGCCTTCAAGGATCTCGCCATGCAATTCCTGGGCCAGGCCATTCCCTACGTGCTGGCCGCCACCGGGCGCGAACTCACCATCCTGGGCGCCACCTCGGGGGATACTGGCTCCTCGGCGGAATACGCCTTCCGCGGCCAGCCGGGCGTGCAGGTGGTTATGCTCTCCCCGCGCGGGCGCATGTCCGCGGTGCAGCGCGCCCAAATGTATTCCCTCCAGGACGCCAATATCCACAACCTCGTCGTCGATGGCGTTTTCGACGACTGCCAAGATATCGTCAAAACCCTCAGCTCGGATATCGATTTCAAAACCCGCTACCGCATCGGCGCGGTCAATTCCATCAACTTCGGGCGGATCGCCGCGCAGATCGTCTACTACTTCTGGGCGTGGTTGCGTTATACCGATGGCACTTTTTCGCAGGCTTTGAACGACGACGCCGCCGCTGGCGCGGCCGCCCCTCCCGCTCCCGGTGGGGCCGGCGGGGAAGGGGCCGGGGCCAGCCAGGTGGATTTCTGTGTGCCCTCGGGTAACTTTGGCAATATTTACGCCGGTCACCTGGCCCGCTGCATGGGCCTGCCCATCCGCCGCCTGCTGTTGGCCACCAACGAAAATAATGTGCTGGAAGAATTCTTCACCACCGGGCGCTATACCCCGCGCTCGCGCGAGCACACCTTCGCCACCTCCAGCCCCTCCATGGATATTTCCAAGGCCTCCAATGTGGAGCGGTTCATCTGGCAGGTGCTGGGGGAGGATTTCCCGGCCGCCTGGGCGCAGCTGAGCGCCACCGGGACGTTAGATATGCGCGATTATCTGCCGGAATTCGGGGAGACATTCGGTTTCGCGGCCTCCTCATCCCACCATGCGGACCGCCTGGCTGCTATCGAATGGACCTACCGGACCAGCGGGATTCTCATTGACCCACATACCGCGGACGCGGTCACGGTGGCCCGCCGCCTGAGCGACGGCGCGGTCACGGTGCTCGCCATGGAAACCGCCCGCCCGGAGAAATTCGCGCATACCGTGCGTGAAGCGGTCGGGGATGTGGCCGATGGCCTGGAGGAACGCCTGGCCGGGCTGCTCGCCCTCCCGCAGCGTGCAACCCAGGTTCCCGCCGGTCCGGAAGCGGTGCGCGAGTACATCGCCACGCATTGCGCTTAGTGGGCAGGGGGTGGGTTCCCCGCGCGGCGCTGCGCGCCGCGCGCGTCGTCGTACCACCTTTGGGTGAGCGCGCCCGGAACCGGAGCGGCTCCGGGTAGTATGGGGGTGATGAGCCGCGCGATTGGCGCCGTCGCCCGCGCACGAGCCTAAATAGAACGGGGTGTATCCATGGCACGCATTTTCGTTGTTGGAAGCATGAATTCCGATACTTTCCTCAAGGTGGAGAATTTTGTGGAGCCGGGAGAAACAATTTCCGCGCTCAGCTCCCACACCGCGCTGGGCGGGAAGGGCCTCAACCAGGCGGTTGCCGCGGCCCGCATGGGAATTCCCGTTACGATGGTGGCCGCCCTCGGGCGCGATGCGGTGGGGGATGCCGTTGCCACGGAGCTCGCCGCGGAAGAAAATCTTGATATGACTGCCGTGCTGCGGGTGAGTGAACCCACCGGGCAGGCCATGATCCAATCCGATGCGGATGGCGAAAATGCCATCGTGGTGGTGGCCGGTGCGAACGCCGCGAATACCCCGGAGAATGTGGTGGAGCGCCTCGCCGCGGTGCAGGCGGGGGATATTGTGGTCTGCCAGCTGGAAATTCCCGAACCCGCGGTGGCGGCCGCCCTGGCGGAGGCGAAGAAACGCGGGGCCACCACGGTGCTCAATGCCGCCCCGGCCGCCCCGGTGGGTCACCTACTGGAGAATGTGGACGTGCTCATCGTCAATGAAACCGAGGCGGATACCATCTTGGGAACCAAGGTGACCGACCGCGCCCAGCAGCTCCATCTGCGTTACGGCGGTTCCATCGTGGTGACGCTGGGAAGCCACGGCTGCCAGTATATTGACGCCTACCTGCCCGATGCTGATGTCAAGGCCGATGCGCTACCCGCCCACCACGTGGATGTTGTGGATACCACCGGCGCGGGCGATGCTTTTGTGGGGGCTTTTGCGGCCGCACTGGCGGTGGGTGAATCCCTGGCTACCGCGGCCCGGTGGGGCACGGCGCTTGGCGCTATCGCCACCGGGGCCTCCGGGGCGCAAGGCTATACGGCCAGCCGCGCGGATGTGGTGGCGCTGGCCGGTGTTGGCGCCGCTAGCGGTGCTGGAGCGGACGCCGCGGCCACGGAAAACTAAGCAACCGGAGCGGGTGCCGCGGGCTTTTTCGCCGCGTACCCGCCACGGAAAACTAAGCACGGCGCTTGACCCCAGTACTACCCAGAAAGGTTTTTTCGTGCCTCCCGCACCTACCGAGCCCGCCCCCACCGATCTGAGCCTCCTGCGTGAGGCCGCCGCCAGCGTGAAACTCGTCGTCGTTGATATGGATGGCACCTTCCTCCTGCCGGGGAAGATTTTCCCGGAACGCGGCGATGAGCTGGTGGCGCGCCTGCGCGAGCGTGGCATTATTTTCTGCCCGGCCTCCGGGCGGCAGTACCAGACCCTCGCGGATATGTTTTCCGCCCACGTGGAAGGCATGCCGATTATCGCGGAGAACGGGGCGAATGTGCGCCGGGACGGCGAGCCGCTGGCCACCACCACCCTGCCGCGGGAAACCAGCGCGCGGGTGGTGGAGATCGTGCGCGAGCTCAGCGCGTCCGGGGAGGATGTGGGCACGGTGCTCTGCGGTGAGAAGGCTTACGCCGAACGCCGCGACAGCGCGTTCCTGGACGAAACCCTCGCCTACTACCACGCGAATGCGATCGTCCCTGACCTCATGCCCCATACCGAGGGGATTTACAAAATTGGGGTGCTCAGTTTCGCCGACCCGCTCCGGCGCGTGATTCCGCTGCTGGAAACCCTCGGGCCGGGCGTGGATGTGGTGCGCAGCGGCGAACTGTGGACGGATGTGAATCCCTCCGCCGCCACGAAAGGCACCGGCCTGGCCGGTCTCCAGGCCAGCCTGGGCATCAGCCCGGCGCAAACCCTGTGCTTCGGGGATTTCAATAATGACATCCCCATGTTCGAGCACGCCCGCTTCAGCTTCGCCATGGCGAATGCCCAGCCCGATGTGGTGGCGGCCGCCCGCTACGTGGCGCCCTCCAATGCGGAAGAAGGCGTGCTCACCGTGCTCAACGACCTCTTCGAGCTGGGCCTGTAGCCGTCAGCTTCGCTAGTTGTGCGGGGCCTGCGGTGCTTGCGGGTCTTCACCTTCGCGGGGCTGTTGCGGTTCTTCGCCCTCGCGCGGTTCTTGCACGAGCTGCGTTTCCGCGGGCGCTGCGCTTTCTGCGCGGTCCGTATTTTCGGGCGACGACGCCGCTGCTGGCGCAGCGGGCGGTGCCGGCGGGAAAACGGGATCCTGCGGCGGGAACTGCGGGCTCTGGCCGGCGAAAGGTGCCTGCGCGGCGGCGCCGGCACCGGTTCCGGGCTGCGCGGGGCTGGCTACCGTGGCCGGAGTTTTGGCGATTTGCCAGATGCCGAAGCCCAACATGAGCACCGCGGCCACCGCGAGCAGGTAGTAGCCAATACCGGGAGCAATATCCACATCCACGCCCTGGGCCTGCCCGTAAGCAATGATGGTATCCGCATCCGAGGGTTTGATATTAATGACCAGGTAAATCCCCACGATAACGGCGCCGACGATGCCACCCGAAGACCACGTTTTCCGCACGGCGGCGGGCGCCTGGCGCACCAGCCCCACGAAAGCGCCAATCGCGCCCAGGGCCAGCCCGATGGTGATGAAAATGGCCACCGACTTGGTATCGGTTTCCCACAGCTTGACGCCGAAATCTTCCGACTGGGTGCCGGCGCTCATATGCAGAGTCCAGAAATGCAGCGCCGTACCAATAAAACCGATAATGGACCCGGCCAGCACGCCGAGCGGAGCCGCCAGCGGCGGAGTGGTGCGAACCGCGGGCGCCGGCGTTGGCATTGGCGCCGGTGCGGGCATAGGCGCGGGGATAGGCGCGGGAGTGCCGTTGGGCTCGGGCGGATTCGAGGAGCGTTCCGAGGGCACGTCTGCCCCCTGGGGGAAAGTATTACTCATACCCCTAGTGTAGGGGCCGCGCCCCGGCGGCGGGCATGGCGGGCACGTTGTAGCGCGTGCGCAGTGGAACGACGACGCAGCACCGGGACAGGGGTCCCAAGGCTTTCCCATGTTCACCCAGAGATATGAAACCCCTCACATGTGTCCAAAAATAGGTAGAGTGATAGGTAGGAATGCGGGAGATTCCGCGTTCCGCCCATAACCGTATATATGCTCTCTTCCCGCGGGTAGCGAAGCGCCGTCGCCTCTCTACCCGGCCCTAAGTCCCTGTATCTGCGCTGCTCGTGCAAGGGGGGCGAGGCGCGCGGGATACGCCGGGAAGTCCATCGAATATATCCACTACGCGGGCGGGCCGCGGGTCTGCTCGCACCGATACGCGGAGGTCGAACAATGGCGTACAAGACAGTCAGTCCGTACACCGGTGAAATACTCAAGGAATATCCCACTGCCACGGATGAGGAAGTCAAGAAGGCAGTAGACGTTGCCCATAACGCCTTCCTGGCGTGGCGGGAAACATCGTATGAACAGCGCGCGCAGGTGCTTCAGAAGGCTGCCGACCTGCTGCGCGAACGCCGCACCGAATACGCCTCGATTATCACCAAGGAAATGGGCAAGGTGATCGGGGAAGCGGAAGCGGAAGTCGATATCTGCATCGCGATGTTTGAAGACTACGTGCGCAATGGCGAAAAGTATCTGGCCACCCGCACGCTCCCCTCGGATAAATACGGGAAGGATTCCGTGCAGCTGCTCTTCCAGCCGCTCGGGGTGCTCTTCATGGTGGAACCGTGGAACTTCCCATACTACCAGATTGTCCGCGTGGCTGCCCCACAGCTTTTCGCGGGCAATACCCTCATTCTCAAGCACGCATCCATCGTTCCGGAATCGGCCGCTGCCTTCGTGGAGATCTTCCGCGAAGCGGGCCTGCCCGAAGGCTGCTTCCAGAATCTCTACCTCTCGCATGACCAGTCGGAAATTGTGCTGGCCGATCCGCGGGTGCGCGGAGTGGCGCTCACCGGCTCGGAAGTAGCCGGGGCGGCTATCGCGCAGCTGGCCGGCAAGTACATTAAGAAGTCCACGCTGGAACTGGGTGGGGCCGATGCTTTTATCGTGCTCGAGGATGCCGATATCGATAAGACGGTCGCCTGGGCGGTGACCGGCCGGCATTGGAATGCCGGGCAGGTGTGCTGCTCATCCAAGCGCATGATCGTGGTGGATTCCGTGTACGACGAATTCCTGGAGAAGTACCGGGAAGGCGTCAAGCAGCTCAAGGCCGGGGACCCGATGGATCGGGAAACCACCCTGGCGCCGCTCTCCTCCGCGGCAGCAAAGCGTGATCTGGCCAAGCAGCTCGAGGAAGCTATCGCTGAGGGCGCCAAGGCCGAAGAAGCCGGAATTGAGCTACCCGAGCACGGCAACTTCTTCCAGCCCACTATCCTCACGGAAATCCCCGAGGGCGCGAAGTGCCGCTATACGGAATTCTTCGGGCCGGTCTCCCAGATTTACCGGGTCAAGGACGAAGAAGAGGCGATTACCCTCGCTAATGATTCGCCCTACGGCCTGGGCGGCTCGGTCTTTACCGAGGATCTGGAACGCGGCAAGAAGGTAGCCGCGCGGCTGGATACCGGAATGGTCTACCTCAACCATCCCACCGCGGTCGCGGCGGATATTCCCTTCGGCGGCGTGAAGAACTCCGGCTACGGCCACGAACTCATCGACCTGGGTATTCACGAATTCGTCAATATCAAGGTGGTGGCCAATTCGCCCATCGACGGCGAATTCTAAGCCCTGATCGCCCGCGGCCCAAGCAGCCGCGGGTGGCCCAATCTCCCGTGGGCCAGATGCACCGGGCCGGGATGCTCACATCCCGGCCCGGTCGTCGTCGTACTTTAATAATAATTACGCGCGCGCATGGCGCTTCTCACGCGAAACTTTCACCTGGTAGGCGATGGTGAGGAGCAGCAGCCAGGCTGGGCCAACGAAAACGGCCACGCGGTAGGCGTCTTGGAACAGCATGAGGACCACGCAGGCCGCCAGCGCCACCAGCACGAAAATGCTCGAGGCGAGGCCACCGGGGAGTTTGTAGCTAAGGCCCGCCACGCGTTCCGGGCCGAGTGCGGCGCGGAATTTCAGCTGCGTGATCATGACCATCGTCCAGTTGATAATCCCGGCGATGAGGGCGATGGAAAGCAGGTACCCGAAAGCGAAATTCGGGAACGCGAAGACTACAATGACCGCCACCACCGTCACGGCCGAGGACGTCAAAATTCCCACGTACGGCGTGCCCGCGCGCGAAAGCGTGGCGAAAATCCGCGGCGCATTTCCTTGTTGCGCCAAGGAATACAGCATGCGGCCATTGGAATACAGGCCGGAATTGTAGACGGAGAGCGCCGCGGTGAGCACCACGAAATTGAGGATATGGGCCGCGAAGGTGATCCCTACCGAATCGAAAATCTGGACGAAGGGGCTGGCGTGCCCGTCGATGGAGCGCCACGGGATGACCGCCATGATGATGGCGAGCGAGAGCACGTAAAAAATGAGGATGCGCTGAATCACCAGGTTGATGGCGCGCGGGATGGACCGGCGCGGGTCGTCCGCCTCCCCGGCGGTGATGCCGATAAGCTCAATGCCGCCAAAACTAAACATAACGACGACGAAAGCAAAAGTCGCCCCCTTCAGGCCATTGGGGAAAACCAGCTCGGCGAAGGAGGTTCCGGGCGGAACCTGGTGGGGTTCTTGGAGCCCGACGACGAGCACCAGGATTCCCAGCACGATCATGCCGATAATCGCCACCACTTTGACCAGCGCGAACCAGAATTCGAATTCGCCGAAGGCGCGCACCCCGAGTAGGTTGACCGCCGTGATGAACACCAGGCAGAAGGCCGCGGTGAGCCAGGTGGGGACCGCCGGGAACCAGTAGTTGATATACAGGCCGACGACGGACAGCTCCGACATCGCCACGAAAATGTAGTTAAACCAGTAATTCCAACCCGAGATGAAGCCGGCGCGCGGGCTCCAATATTTGTAGGCGTAGTGGGAGAAGGCGCCGGGGACCGGCTCGTGCACGCTCATCTCACCCAGGGCGCGCATAACAAGGTAGATCGTGCAACCGCCAATGAGGTAGACGAAGAGGATCGCCGGGCCGGCCAGGCTGATGGAGGAAGCCGAGCCGTAGAAGAGGCCCGTGCCGATGGCCCCGCCCAGCGCGATCATCTGGATATGGCGATTGTGGAGGTCGCGGTGCAGGTGGGCAGCGTGATGCTTGGTGTGGGTACCCGGTGCTGGTGTGCCGGCGGGTGCCGGTGAGCTGGACGTGGGTGTGCCGGGTGCCGTGGGCGTGCCGGGTGTTGGAGTTCCGGCGGGTGCCGGCGTGGAATTCGTGGACATAGAGGTCTTTCCCGATATGTGAGGAATGTGCTTATAGCGCCTTGAGCTTATCGCCTTGAGTGCGCGGGTGGGGAATTATGGGCGCGTGATGGAAAGGGTGAGGGTGAGAGCTGCCCGCCCGTGAGATGCTTGGCCGGAGCGGTGGAGCCTTTCCGGTGAGTAGGTGGTGCCCGCCGCCGTGCATAGTGAAACATGACGCGCTTGCGGAGTGGTACAGACACCAATTGTCACTATAGACACATGATTAACAGCTGGTGCCATTCGGATGGATTGTGGGAAACGGGGTATATTAATTCGCCCGCATGCACTTCTACCTGGTAACTTACATTTCTTCAATAAAAAGTACGTGTTAATTTGGCGCGGAATTTGAAGCTAAACTGCCGATAGTGACGATGGTCACAGAGTTTCGGAAATCTCATCGTTCCCGTATATTAATAGAGCGCAATAAAGTATTGTGACTGTTGTGGCAGGTGCTCAGTGGAGTGCACGGCTGGCGAATGGGATCGGTCGGTAAAAGGGCTCTTCTGAGGTAGGCATGCCATGGACATACGTTTATAGGAGTAGACATGCAGTTGAAGAAGATTGTGGCTGGCGCTACCTTTGGTGTGATGCTCGCCGCGGGGGGGGGGTGTAGCTTACGCTGCTCCTGCCGCGCCTGATGCACCCCAGGTGACCGCTGCCGATACCACGGCGGCTGAAAAGGCTGTGGCCGACGCCAAGGCGAAGGTTACTGCCGCGGAAGCTGAGCTGAAGGCCGCTTCCGAAAAGCTTGAGAAGCTCGAGATCGCCGTCTCGAACGCGAAGGCCAAGCTGACCGAACTTGAGGTCGCTAAGGCTGAACTTCCCAAGGAACTTAAGAAGGCTGAGGCTGCCTACGCGGCTTTGGCTACCGCCCAGGAGAATTACAACAAGGCTCGCGTGGCTTTCGAAGCCAACCCGAACGATGAGGTTCTCCAGAAGGCTATGGCCGATGCTAAGACGGCTATGAACACCGCACAGGCTGGCGTTGCCGGTCTCCGCGCGGTGGAAGATATCAAGACGGATATCGCTGACATCCAGGGTTACATCGACATTCAGAAGGGTACCCTCAGCTACGCTGAAGAAGCCCTTGATGCTTTCCCGGGTGTTGAGGCGCTTCAGGGTGCCTACGACAAGGCCGTTGCCGAACTGGATGCCGCCCAGAAGGCTCTTGATGCTCTGAAGGGCCAAACCCCCAAGGTTGACCCGAAGAAGGACGGCGACAAGAAGGTCGATCCTAAGGCTGACCCGAAGGCTGAGCCGAAGAAGGGCGCCGATAAGAAGGCTGATCCCAAGGCTGAAAAGAAGGCTGACCCCAAGAAGGAAGCCAAGAAGGCCGAAGGTAAGAAGCTGGCCAACTCCGGTGTTGACGCCGGTGCGGCTGCCGGTGGAGCTGCTCTGCTCCTGCTGGCCGGTGGTGCCTTCGTTGCCTACCGCAAGTTTGCCTAAGCGAACCTGCCTCTGGCACTAACAACAGTTCCGAGGCTGGTTGCCACTAGGTAATTCATCCTCAACTGTTTCATCGTTTCACGCTGAATGGGTCCGGGTTTTTACCCGGGCCCATTCTGTATCTCTAGCAGATTCTGTATACCTGGCAGGTACCGCGTGTCCGGCCGGTTCTGTAAGCCGGGCCTGTTATGTGCATCGAGCTGCTGAAGCACCTGGCCTTATAGCCCAACCTATAACCCTCATCTCATATAGTGGTCAATAGTTTGACGTGGCTTAATAATTCCCTCTAGGCTACTGGAGGTGGATGCCCACACGGGGCATCACCTGGTAACACTGCCGGCGGCACGGCCCCGGCGCCCCGATTCGGACGGAAAGGATGCACCATGGTTCTCACTGATCCTCGCTCTGCCATGACGATGCCCGCCGCCCGAATGCGAATGCTGGGCTAGCGCGGATTCCACTTGGCCTTCGGGCGATTCCGCGCGCGAGGACATCTCGCCCCGGTCCGTTACGTCTCACTGAGCACCCGCCGCTGCGGCGTCGTATCGTTGATGGGATACGCTGAGTCGGACCGATCTCCATCACCACACCCAGCATAAAGGATATTAATATGACGAAGATCAAGACCACCCACGTCGGCTCCCTCCCGCGTACCGATTCGCTGCGCGCTACCAACGAAGCGCACCAGAACGGCCAGATTAGCGAAGCTGAATTCAAAGAAAAGCTCGACGCCGAAGTTGCTGGCGTTGTTGCACGCCAGAAGGACATCGGCCTCGATATTATTAACGACGGCGAATACGGTCACGTCATGACCGAAGTAACCAATTACGGTTCCTGGTGGTGGTACTCCTTCTCGCGCTTGGGCGGGCTGGAATTCACGGATAACGAATTCCACGCGGCGGCCACCGCGGGCGGGGGAGCGGTCGAGCTCGTTCCCTTCGACCAGCGCCGGGATTGGCAGCGGTTCAAGGATGCCTACACGGATCCGGAATCGGGAATCCACCAGGCTAAGCGCCAGGAAGTGGCCATGCCCACCATCACCGGCCCCGTGACCTACATCGGTGCCGAACAAACTCAGCGCGACGTCGACCTTACTCTCAAGGCACTCAAGGCCAACGGGCTTGATGCTTCTTCCGGGTTCATCGCGGCGCTGTCTCCTGGGTCGGCGGCGCGTATTTCCAATACGTATTACAAGTCGGAAGATGAAGTCCTCACCGCGATGGCCGATGCCCTCCACGAGGAATACAAGATCATCACCGATGCCGGCCTGACCGTCCAGATTGACGATCCCTCGCTGGCTGAAGGCTGGGACCAGGTCAATCCGGAACCGGCGGTTGCCGATTACCGCACCTGGGTGGCTCGCCGTATTGAAGCGATCAACTACGCGCTGGAAGGCATCGATCCGGAACTCGTGCGCCTGCACGTGTGCTGGGGTTCGTGGCACGGCCCGCACACCACCGATATTCCCTTCCGCGACATCGTGGACCTGTGTTTGAAGGTGAAGGCACAGGGCCTGACCTTTGAAGCGGGCAATGCGCGCCACGCCCACGAATGGAAGATTTGGGAAGATATCACCCTCCCGGATGACAAGGTTCTTATCCCGGGCGTTGTTTCCCACTCCACGAACGTGGTGGAACACCCCGAGCTGGTGGCCCAGCGCATCGAGCATTTCACCTCGCTGGTGGGCCCCGAGCGCGTGATCGCCTCCACCGATTGCGGGCTGGGTGGGCGCATCTACCCGTCCATCGCCTGGGCGAAGCTCGAGACGCTCGTGGAAGGCGCCCGCCTCGCCTCGAAGTAAAGTCTCCAGGGCAGCGGGCCTAATGATCCCCGCGCCTTGAAGTACCGGAGCGGCACGCCGCTCCCTGTGGAACACCGAAGGGGACCTGCGCAGCAGAAGCTGTTCAGGTCCCCTTCTGGTATTTAGCCGCGAGATTCCAGCGGCGCGCGGTGGTCCAGTTTTATGCGGAGTGCGGCCCCGTCCCGGTATCAGTTCCGGTATACCGGCCGCGCCACCTCCCGCTAGTTCACCGGCGATTCGCCCAACGTCACCTCGATGGTTTGCGGGGTACCGCCGCCGCGCGAAATCTCCAGGGTAATGGTGTCCCCGACCTTGTGGGTGCGCACCTGCTTAGCCACCTGCGCCGGGCTGGAAACCGATTGGCCATCCAGGCTGAGAATCGTATCCCCTTCCTTGACGCCGGCCTTGGCCGCCCCGGAATTCGGGCCGACGGCCAGCACGGTCACCCCGCCCTGCTCGCTGAGCCCCACGGTAATCCCGAGGGCCGCATTCTTGCCCACGGTCACATTATCGTCGCTCTTCCCGGCGCGAATCTGCTCCACAATGGACAGCGCCCGCTCGATGGGAATCGCGAAACCGTACACCTGCGCGGAGGTGGTGCCCTGCGACGCGGCACTATTCATCCCCACCACTTCACCCTGGGCGTTCATCATGGGCCCGCCCGAGTATCCGGGGACCACATCGGCATCGGTGACGATCATATTCTTGAGGGTGTCAAAGCTCAGGCCGTCCTCGGTGGCCACCCGCACGTCCATACCCAGCCCGGTTACCTCACCTTTAATCTCGGTGAGATAGCCCTGCCCGCGCCCGTTGCCCACGGCGCTGACCTTATCGCCCTGCTTGGCGGGGGTGCTAGCAATTTTTGCCGGGGTGAGCCCGGAGGCGTCCTTGAGTTGCAATAGGGCGACGTCGCGCTTCTCGTCATGCCCAATAACACTGGCCGCGTAGGTTTTCCCAGCCGCGGGAATCTCCACCTGGATGGCATCCGATCCCATCACCACGTGGTAATTCGTGAGCACCTGGCCGTCGGCGGTCAGCACAATCCCGCTGCCAGCCCCCATGCCGGAGCCCATCCGCGCATTAATAATGGCCACGCCCGCCGGGCTTACCTTTTCACCGCGGTCAATAGGCCCGTCCGCGCCGTGGTTACCGCCGGGCAGCTGGGTGGGGAAATCCCGCGGAATCGGCATATACGGTTCCGCTCCGCCCTGCTGGCGTCCGTCATTCGGGGCGGTCAGGCCGTCGTTATATTGGAAGCTAAAAGGATCCTTGACGGAAGGGGAGCTCGCTTGCGGTTCCGGAGCCAGGCCGAAATACCCTACCCCGGTACCCACGAGCAGCGCGACTACCATTCCGATAATGACGAGAATGGCGGTGGTACCCTTCGAACGCCGCTTGACCGGCGCCGGCGCGGCCCCGAATTGGGGGCCATAGCCGTACCCGTAGCCAGGTTGCTGGTAGGAGCCCTGGTACCCACCCTGATACGCCCCGGGAAATGCGCTCTGATAGGAGCCTTGCGAAGCGCTCTGGTACGAGCCCGGATAGCTTCCGGAATAACCTCCCGAGTACCCGCCTGAGCCGTTCCCTGCTGAGCTGCCCGGATAGGGCGGCTGCGCGGAAGCGTACCCGTAGTGCGCGGCACCGCTGCTCGCGCCCGGGGTGCCGCTCGCGTTTGAGCTGCTAGCCGCGGCCGAGGCGCTGCCCGCGGTGGAAGCGTGCCCGGCGGAGGGGGCGCTGGGGTAGTGATACGCATTCGTGTAGCTATTCGATTGCGTGCCGCCTGCCTGCGTGCCACCCGGTTGGGTCCCGCCAGCTTGCGCGCTCGGATCGCCCGAGTCATTACGCCACTCGTCTGTCATGTGAAACGTCCTTTCCTCACTCCGCACCTAGCCGCCGCCACGGCTGCCGCGGTGGTCCGGTCACACCGGGTAGCATGCCCGCCGATTCTGGAAAGTTTCTGAACGTTGTCCGAAAATGCGAGCATTGCCCGCCGCGCTAAATCCACGACGGCAGCCACATATGCAGGCGCCAAAACTCATAGGAAACCGTTTGCCCGGTCCAGATCGGGTACCAGAACAGCGCCGCCAGAATAATAAGAACGACGACGGCGCCGCACGCCGCGAGCGTGCGGCGGCTAATCCGGCACCGCCACCAGCGCACGGGATAGGCGCATACACCAGGAGGCTCATCGCGGATAAAGTCCGCGTGGCCCCAGGCTGCGTCGTCGTACCTATCAGCACGCACGCTCCCGTTCCCGCGCGCGTGCGGGGCGCCCAGCGCGCCGGTGATATAGCCGAGGCCGTAGGTGAGGGCGAGGGCCACGAAGGGAAGGAAAGCAACGGCGTAGAACTGGAAAATAGTGCGGTCCATGTACAGCGACCACGGCGCGGCCATGGCGAGGTAGCCGCTGAGGATTGCCCAGGCGCGCCAGTCGAAACGGGTGAAAGCCACCCAGAGCACCACCACCAGGGCGAGGAGCGCCAGCCACCACACCACCGGGTTGCCCACCGAGGTGACCGCTTGGACGCAGCGCTCGCCGCTCGGACATTGGCCGGCCATTTCTTCGGAGGTGGGCCACCAGAACGAGACCGGGCGCCATTGCACGAACCACTGCCAGACCGAGGATTGGTAGGTGTGCGGGGTGGAGAGCCCGTTGTGGAAATCCCACATTTGGCTGTGGTAGTGCGCCAAATCGTTGAAGGAATTGGGGAGCCAGGGGAAGGGGAGGGCCTCCGGGGTGCTCTCGCGCACGCCCGCCGCCCAGCCGTGCCCCCAGGAACGGCTATCGCGGAACCAGGAGAACCACGAAGCTACATAGGTGGCGGCAGCGGTGGGAACCAGATGCACGAAAGCCGGAATTCCTTCCTGGAAAACCGCCGCGCCTACCCACAGGCGCAGGCCCACCGCGTGGCGGGCCGCCATGCCCCAGAAGAAGGCCACCAGACCGAAAACCGCCACGGCGTAAATACCGGACCATTTAACCCCGCAGGCCAGCCCCAGGAATACTCCGGTGGCCAGCATCCAGGGGCGCCACCAGACCCGCGGGCCCCAGGCGGCCGGGCGGCCGTCCGCGCGCACCGGCCCAAAAGCCACCCGGTGGGCCAGGCGCTCCCGGGTCCAATCGCGGTCGCGCAGCAGCGTCCAGAATCCGGCCAGTACAAAGAAAGCGAGGAGGTTATCGAGGATTCCGATGCGAGAGAGGGTGATGCCCATGCCGTCCAGGGCCATCGCGATGCCGGCCACTCCGGCCAGCCACGGATTGAGGAAGAGGCGCAGGGCGACGCGAACCAGGAGCGCCACCGCGAGGGTACCGGCCAGCGCCACCATAAAACGCCAGCCGACGGGGGAGGTTTCCCCGAAAAGTGCTTGGCCTACCGCCATGATCCATTTCCCGAGCGGGGGATGAACCACGTAGTCCCCGGCCGGTGAAGTGTGGGAGAAGTCGCCGGCGGCGAAAGCGGCGTCGAATTCCGTGCCGCCCTGCCAATCCACCTCGTAGCCCAGGCGCAGCAACGAATTCGCGCCCTTGACGTAGTAGGTTTCGTCAAACATGAGGCGGTCGGGGAATCCCAGGCGGAAGAAACGCGTGAGGGCGGCGATAAGCGTGACCGCTCCCGTGATCCACCACCCCAGGCGTTTTTCCCCGCGGGTGAGCCACTCTAATCCGCGCGGGGCCAGCCCGAGCCGGCCGCGTAGCTCGTCTTCATAGCGCTCCGCGCACTCGCGCGGGAGGTGCCCGATGGGTTCGCTTCGTTTTTCGCTCACGTGCGGATTCTATCGATAACTAGGCGTCCGCGCCGTGGTGCTGCGCGTGGCAGAATAGCAGAATGAGCACAGGTCACTACGCGGGACAGCACGAAGGCCACCACCCCGATCAGCACGAAAGTCAGCACGCGGGAATTGTTCTTGCCGCCACACCCATCGGAAATGACGCCGACGCTTCCCCGCGTCTGCGCGCCGAAATTGCGCGGGCCGACACCGTGGCCGCGGAAGATACCCGGCGTTTTTACCAGCTCGCCGCGCGCCTCGGCATTGAGGTGAGCGCCCAGGTGCTCTCCTATTACGAACATAACGAAGCCGAACGCGGTGCCCACCTCATTGACCTGGCGCGCGGGGGCGCTCGGGTGCTCATGGTCAGTGATGCGGGTATGCCCTCTGTATCCGACCCCGGTTTTCGCCTGGTAGTACGCGCACGCGACGCCGGTCTTCCCGTGACGGTGGTTCCCGGCCCCTCGGCTCCGCTCACCGCGCTCGTCGCTTCGGGTCTTCCCACTGACCGTTTTACTTTCGAAGGTTTCCTTCCGCGTAAAACCGGGGAGCAGGCCGCCGCGCTCGCGGCTCTGGCCAGCGAAGAACGCACCATGATTTTCTTCGAATCCCCGCGCCGCCTAGGTGCCACCCTCGCCAATTTCGTCACCGCTTTCGGTGGCGGGCGCGAAGCGGCGGTATGCCGGGAGCTCACCAAGACGCACGAGGAAATCGTGCGCGGGTCCCTGGCCGAACTCGCGCGGCGTTTCGAAGCGGGGGCGCTCGGGGAAATCGTCGTCGTTGTAACCGGAAGTAGCGCGGCGGAAAGGGAAGAACAGGTGCGCACGCGGGCCGTGGGCGACGTCGCCGAACTGTGTCAGCTCGGCCTGCGCCGCAAAGACGCCGCAGCTTTCGTGGCCGCTCGCACCGGATTGCGCACGAATGAGCTCTACCGCGCCGCGCTCAACGAGGGCGATTAAAGCGCGAAAATATGCGGGTTTAGTGGGGTTTAGGACCTGAAAAACGCAGCTAAACCACGTTCCACCCGCGCTCCACCCGGATTTTCCTAGCGCGCGTGACCCAGATCATGCACAGTAAAAACAACCCCCGGGGAACCGGGGCCGGGACATGATCCTCTCGCCGCGAGGCGGGTACGGGTTGGACAGCCAACAGTGATCCCAGGGGCCAAAGAAGACCCCGTTACCGCTGGCCGCTCTGCCCGAACGGGACCACGGACCGCGCAAGGAAAGGAACGACAATGGCTGTCAATATCCGCGGACGCAACTTCCTCAAGCTGCTCGATTTTACGCCCGATGAAATCCGCTACCTGCTGCGTCTATCCGCGCAGTTCAAGGAACTTAAGCTCAGCGGTACCCCGCACCGCTACCTCGAAGGCAAGAATATTGTGCTGCTCTTCGAAAAGACCTCCACCCGCACCCGCTGCTCCTTTGAAGTGGCCGGCATGGACCTGGGCATGGGAGTGACCTACCTGGATCCGGGCAGCTCCCAGATGGGCAAGAAGGAATCCATTGAGGATACCGCCCGGGTGCTTGGCCGCATGTACGACGGCATCGAATACCGTGGCTTCTCCCAGGAACTCGTGGAAGAAATGGGCGCCAAGGCCGGGGTGCCGGTATGGAACGGCCTGACCGACCTCTTCCACCCCACCCAGATGCTCGCCGATATCCTCACCGTGCAGGAAAACTTTGAGGACGGCATTAAGGGCAAGAAGTTCGTGTTCTTCGGCGATGCGCGCAATAACGTGGCGAACTCGCTTATGGTGGTCTGCTCGAAGCTGGGTCTCCACTTCGTGGCATGCGGCCCGAAGGATCGCATGCCCGAAGAGTGGCTGGTGGATACCTGCAAGGAACTCGCCGCGGAGTCCGGCGGCAGCGTAACGCTCACTGAAGATGCCGCGGCTGCCGCGGCTGGCGCCCACGTGATCTACACCGATATTTGGGTATCCATGGGCGAACCGGACGAGGTATGGGCCTCGCGTATCGCGGAGCTGGAAGCTTACCGCGTCACCCAGGAACTCATGGACAAGGCAGATCCGGAAGCGATCTTCATGCACTGCCTGCCCTCCTTCCATGACACGAACACCACTATCGGCGCAGAAATCGCCAAGAAGTTCGGAGTGACGGAAATGGAAGTGGAAGACCGGGTCTTCGAAGGTCCGCGTTCGCGCGTCTTCGATGAAGCGGAGAACCGCATGCACACCATTAAGGCCGTTATGTACGCGACCCTCTCCTAGGAGGGTTCAGGCACGCGCCCGCGCGGCCGTGCCGAGATAAGCGCGGGCGACGATGCCGGGGGAGCTGGCTGCAGGTAGCAGAGCCACCCCACGGCGCGTCGCCCGCGCGTGAAAAGGACAGATGATGACTCAGGAAAATATCCACACCGCCGGCGAGAAAATTGTGGTCGCGCTGGGCGGCAATGCGCTCGGGAAGACCCCGGAGCAGCAGCTGGAACTTATTAAGGAAACCGCTCGGTCCATCGTGGATTTGGTGGCAGCCGGCAATGACGTCGTTGTCACCCACGGAAACGGTCCGCAGGTGGGCATGATCAAGGTCGCAACAGATAATTCGGCGGCCGCCGGGGAAACACCGTCGATTCCCTTCGCCGAATGCGGTGCCATGTCCCAGGGCTATATTGGTTACCACCTCCAGCAGGCCATCGAGGCCGAACTCGCGGCGCGGCAGATTGCCCGCCCGGTTATTTCGGTGGTCACCCAAACGGAGGTCGACGCCGCAGATCCCGCTTTCGGGCGCCCAACCAAGCCGGTGGGGGCTTTCTTCACCGAGGAACAGGCCCGGGTCCTCATGGAGGAAACCGGAAACAAGTACGTGGAGGATGCCGGGCGCGGCTGGCGCTGGGTGGTGGCCTCCCCGCTCCCCGTCTCCATCGTGGAACGCGATGTTATTAGCTCGCTCGTGGAGGCCGGCACCATCGTGATCGCGGCCGGTGGCGGCGGCATCCCGGTGGTCAAGGAAGGTTCGGGATACCGCGGAGTCGCGGCCGTCATCGATAAGGATCGCACCGCCGCGCTGCTGGCGCGGGAGGTCGACGCCGATACTCTCCTCATCCTCACCGCCGTGGACGCGGTCGCCATTGATTTCAACAAACCCACGCAGCGCGATGTGCCCGAGATGACCGTGGCTCAAGCCCGCCAGTACATCGAGGAAGAACAATTCGCCCCCGGGTCCATGCTGCCCAAGGTCGAAGCCTGCCTCGAATTCGTGGACGGAGCGGCCGGCAAACGCGCCATTATTACCTCTCTGGAAAAGGCCGAACAGGGTATTTCCGGGGAGAGCGGCACCGCGATCATCGCCTAAGTCCGAAGGACTACCATCATGACAACACGCACAAACGATGCCCCCGTCGGCAATGGGGCCGACGAAGACACCGGCACAACAACACCCCGCAAGAAGCGGCGCGGTATTACCATCCCGGGCGCTTTCACGATTCTCTTCTTCCTGACCATCGTGGCGGCTATCGCCACGTGGCTGGTGCCGGCCGGCTCCTACGCCAAGCTGAGTTACAGCTCGGATACCGGCACCTTCTCCGTGCTCAGCCCGCAGGGGGAAACCAAGGAATACCCCGGCACTCAGGACACCCTGAGCGAATTGGGCATGGATATTGACCTCTCCCAATTCACCTCCGGGGCCCTCAATAAGCCGATCTCGGTGCCGGGATCCTATGAGTCCCTCGAGCAGAATCCGGCCAGCGTCGCCGATATTCCGGTCGCCATGGTGCACGGCACGATCGAAGCGGTGGACATTATGGTCTTCATCTTCGTGCTCGGCGGCCTCATCGGGGTGGTGAGAAAAACAGGTGCATTCGAGTCAGGGCTGATCGCGCTGACGAAGAAAACTAAAGGCCACGAATTCCTCCTCGTCTTCGCGGTATCCGTCTTCATGGTGGTAGGCGGATCGCTGTGCGGCCTGGAAGAAGAAGCGGTGGCCTTCTACCCGATCCTGGTGCCTATATTCCTGGCTATGGGATACGACTCCATTATCTGCGTGGGCGCGATCTTCCTGGCCGGATCCATGGGAACCACCTTCTCTACGATCAACCCCTTCTCCGTGGTGATCGCCTCCAATGCCGCCGGTATCCCCTTCACGGATGGCATTATCTGGCGCGTGGGCGGCTGTATCGTGGGCGCCATCGTGGTGGTGTGGTACCTGCACCGCTACGCAAAAATGATTAAGAAGGACTTCACGAAGTCCTATGTTTACGAAGATCACGAAGCTTTCGAGAAGCAGTGGGCGATGACCACCCACGCCGATGATGTTCCCGCCTTCAACTGGCAGAAGAAAATCATCCTCGTTCTCTTCGTATCCGCCTTCCCGATTATGGTGTGGGGCGTTATGGCCATGGGCTGGTGGTTCCCGACCATGGCGGCCTCCTTCCTCACCATTACCATCGCGGTCATGGCGATTTCCCTCTTCGGGAAAGACCGGCTCAATGAGAAACAGCTGACGGACGCCTTCATTGAAGGCTCCTCCAGCCTGGTGGGCGTCTCGCTCATCATCGGGCTGGCGCGCGGCATCAATATCGTGATGAACGACGGCCTCATTTCCGACTCCCTGCTCCATTCGGCAACGAACCTGGTTTCGGGGATGTCCGGCCCGCTCTTCATCATCATTATGCTGCTGATCTTCTTCGTGCTCGGTTTTGTGGTGCCGTCCTCCTCCGGTTTGGCCGTGCTGGCCATGCCGATTATGGCGCCGCTGGCCGACGCCGTGGGTATCCCGCGGTGGATCATCGTTTGTGCGTATCAATGGGGTCAGTACGCGATGCTCTTCCTGGCACCCACGGGCCTGGTCATGGCAACGCTGCAGATGCTCGATATGAAGTACCAGCATTGGTTCCGCTTCGTGTGGCCGATGGTGCTCTTCGTACTCGGCTTCGGCGGGGTGGCCTGCGTGGCTCAGGTGCTTATCTACGGCGCGTAGGCGCGAAGAATACGGCTAAAAAATAGCCGAAACGCGCGGCTCCGGCGGGCGTGGTACCGCCGGGGCCGCAGCGTGCATTCCGCCGGCCCGGCATTTCGGCGTGGCGGTTAATGCTTTTATAATGTGACGGTGTGGCGCGAGACACTCGCGCTCGCGATCCCGCGTGGCGGGCAACCGTGGCGGAATCGCGTGGTGAAGGCAACGGAGCTATGCAATGACGATAGGACTGTTTTATTACACCTGGATGGTGGGACTCTTTATCCTCATGGGTTCAGCGACGGCGCTTGCGTGTTATCTCGTTTCGCGCCGTCGCATGTTTGTATGTTGCGCCGCCCTTTTCCTCGTGTATTTTTTCGACGTCGCAACCGTGGCCCGCACGGACTTCACCCATCCACGCAATATTGACAGCGTCTACCACATCACCGCGCCCCTGGAATCCATCACCCTGGGGGCGCTGCTCATGGGGCTGATCTGGCTGACCTACGCCACTTTCATGACGGAACCGGAAGCGAAAGTGGAGTGGCACAGCACCCTCATCCCGGCAGGGATTTTTATTGTGGGCAGTGCCGGGGCTTTGCTGATTCCCGATCCGGCCTGGCGGGAATTCGTGTTCTTCTCCATGCGCGGCATCGTGGTGATCGGGATCCTCAGCGTGGCAACGTGGAATTATCTGCATGCCACCACCGGGGTGGAGAAGATCCGCCAGCGCCGCCACCGCTGGCTTTACGTTGCTACCTGGGTGGCGGTACTGGGAACCTTCGCCTGGAATATAACTTTTATTTTCCTCGTGGCTCCCCACGCGGATAGCGCTTCTGCGCTGGCCTTCCTTCCTGAACGCAATTTCTTGGAAAACCTCATGTACATCTGCTGGGTGATCCACGTGATGCGTTTCGGGGTGCGGGTGCTGCGCATCCACTTCGACCGGCCCCCGGAAACCGTTAATCACCTGGAGGAGGATTTCATCGAATCCTCCCTGGTGTTCTATTCTCAGGCCCGGGGGCTATCGAAGCGCGAAGAAGAAGTGCTCGGCTACCTTATGCGCGGGAAAACAAATTCCCAGATTTCCACCGAGCTCTATCTATCGCCCTCCACGGTGAAGGTGCACGTGCACAATATCCTCAAGAAAAGCCAGGTGGCTAACCGCGAAGAGCTGGTCAAAGACTTCTGGCGCTCGGTTTAGCGGGCCGCTCGCGGGTCTCGCGGGCCGGCTGGTACACCCGCGCTATTTCGCGGAGTCCATTCCGGGGCGGTAGTCGATATCGGAGAAATCGAAATCGGCCTCATTGACCTCATCCGAAAAGTCGATATCTTCGTCTTCGTCGGCGTAGTCGTCGAAATCATCGTCCTCGTAGAGTTCGTAATCCTCATCGAGGTTCTCGAGTTCCTCCTCGCCAGCTGCGGCGTCGTCGTACGGATCATCGAATTCATCCGGAACCTCAGACTCTTCGTAGAAACCGAAGGCCTCCGAGGATTGCAGCTGCTCGACGCCCGCTTCGTCCATCTCCACGCGGGCCGCGGCCCCGAGTTCCGGGGAAGTGGGTACGGTGAGGTCGGAAAAAACGCGGGTGCGGAAACCGTTACGGACCGCGTCAATGGCGGTGGCGCGCACGCAATGCGATTCGGCAATACCCACCACATCCACATCCGTGACCTCGGCGGTGCGCAGCACGTCCTCGAGTAGATTACCTTGCGGATCGGTGCCCTCGAAACCGGAATAACCGGAGGCGTACTGGCCCTTCTTGAACTGCACGTCAATAGGAAGCGCCGCGATGGATTCGTGCAGCTCCGCCTCCGGAGTATCGGCCACGCCGTGCGGCGGCCAGCTATCCACAAAATCCGGGTTCTCGGAAAAATGCGGGCCCGGATCAATATGCCAATCCTGGGTGGTGGCGATGAGAGCGTATTCCTCGGCGTTATCGGTGACAAAATCTGCAATGCGTTCGGCAACGGCGTTACCGCCATCTACCCCGAGGCTGCCGCCTTCGCAGAATGTGGGTTGCACGTCAACAATGATGAGTGCGCGGGTCTCATCCATAGTCATCCTCCTGATGAAGCGGGTCATCACGCGGTGCGCGGCGGCCGGCTGGTTTCGCAATGGTGGCGCCGCGCCCTTATAGTTTAGGCGCGGGGATGCGGGCGCGCTAGCGGGCGCGCGTGGTAACCAGCTAGTGGGCGCGCTTGCTAGCCAACCAGCGGGCACGCGCGCCGGCACGCTAGTAGAATGGTGGCCATGACTCATATTCTCTCCGCTGTTGCCTGGCCGTATGCCAACGGCCCGCGCCATATTGGTCACGTTGCTGGATTCGGTGTTCCCTCGGATGTGTTCTCGCGCTATATGCGCATGGTGGGGGAGGATGTCCTCATGGTCTCGGGTACCGATGAACACGGCACCCCAATTTTGGTTTCGGCCGACGCGGAGGGAATCACCCCGGAAGAACTCGCGGACCGCAATAATCGCATTATTGTGGAGGACCTCGTGTCGCTCGGGCTTTCCTACGATCTGTTCACCCGCACCACCACGGTTAATCACGAGCGGGTTGTGCAGCAGATGTTTGAGGTGTGCCGGGATAACGGTTATATGGTGGTGCACTCCGCCCCGGTTGCCTTCGATCCGGAAACCGGGAATACCCTCCCGGATCGCTATATTGAAGGCACCTGCCCGCTGTGCGGTAACACCTCGGCCCGCGGGGACCAGTGTGATAGTTGCGGTAACCAACTCGATCCGCAGGATCTTATCGACCCGGTCTCCAAGGTCTCCGGGAAAACCCCGCAATTCCGCGAAACCGAGCATTATTTCTTGGATTTGCCGGCGCTGGCGGAGCGCCTGGGCCAGTGGCTTGATGAGGTGGAAGAATCTGGGAAGTGGCGCCCGAACGTTATCTCATTTTCCAAGCACCTCCTGGAAGATGTACGCCCGCGTGCCATGAGCCGGGATATTACCTGGGGCATTCCGGTACCCGGGTGGGAAGATCAACCCTCCAAGCGCCTCTACGTATGGTTCGACGCCGTTATCGGCTACCTATCCGCCTCTATTGAATGGGCACGCCGGCGTGAAGCGCGCGGAGTGGGAAGCCGGGAGGATTGGCGGGCCTGGTGGAATGATGCGGATGCCCGCTCCTACTACTTCATGGGGAAGGATAATATTGTTTTCCATTCCCAGATCTGGCCGGCCGAACTCCTCGCCTATAACGGGGAGGGGAGCCGGGGCGGCCAGCCCGGGGATTTGGGCACGCTCAACCTGCCCACCCAGGTGGTGGCTTCGGAATTTCTCACCATGGAAGGTAAGAAGTTCTCCTCGTCCAAGGGCGTGGTGATTTACGTGCGCGATGTGCTTTCGCGCTACCAGCCCGATGCGCTGCGCTACTTTATTTCCATTGCCGGCCCGGAAACTTCCGACGCTGATTTCACCTGGGCGGAATTTGTGCGGCGTAATAATTCCGAGCTGGTGGCCGGCTGGGGGAACCTCGTCAATCGCACCGCGGCCATGATTGCCAAGAACTTCGGGGAAATCCCGGCGGCCGGGCCGCTCGAGGATGTGGACCGGGAGCTCCTGGATGCGGTGGAAGCCGGGTTCGCTACCGTGGGTGATGCCATTGCCGCGCACCGCCAGCGCGCCGCGCTCACGGAAATTATGCGGCTGGTGGGCGAAGCCAATGGTTACGTTTCCGCTACCGAGCCTTTCAAGATGAAGGATCCTTCCCAGCGTGAACGCCTGGGCACGGTGCTCCACACCCTCATCCAGGTGGTTTCTGATCTTAATACCATGATGAGCGTATTCCTTCCGCATTCTTCGAATGCGGTGGACCGGGTGCTGGGCGGGGCCGGTGATATTGCCCCGATGCCGCGCCTGGAAGAAGTCACCGACCTGGATTCCGGTAAGCCCTACCCGATTATTACCGGGGATTATTCCGATCCGCACCCGTGGGCGCGGGTGGACGTGGCGGTTGGCAGCCCGATCTCGAAGCCGTCCCCGGTTTTCACCAAGCTGGATACCAGCGTGGTTGATGAGGAACTGGAGCGTCTCGATGCGGTGTTGAGGGCTAAGCGTGCGCAATGAATCGGTACGAGACGGGGCCGCGCGTGACGCGGCGCCGAATGGTGCGGTGCCGAACGGTGCCGTGCGCAATGAATTAGCGCCGGAAGAATTCGCGGCCCTCTCCGCGAAGGAGAAAAAGCGGGCCCGCCGCTGGTACCTGCCCGATGCCCCGGCCCAGCTTGCCGGTCCGGTCATCGATAATCACACCCATATTTGGGTGCCGGCGGGGGAGGCGCAGGCCGGCGGCTCGGGTTCGGCGCTCACCCCGCCGCGCGGGCGGATGCTGCCGAACGAGGAAGCCGCTGCCATGGACGCCGCCGGGGTATGCCACGCCATTACCTGCGCCTGCGAGGTCCCGGATCTGCTGCCGACGGTTGCGGTGGCAGAAGCGGACCGTGCGCATTTTTCCGCCGCGCTCGCGATTCACCCCAATGAGGCCGCCCGGCACCGCGGGATCACCGCGACCGGCCCGGATGGGTTAGCCCAGGAGCTCGCCGCCCACCACGCCCTCAGTCTGGAGGATGCCATCGGTCGGGTAGCGGAGGCGGCCCGCTCCAGCGCCGTCGTTGCTATTGGGGAAACGGGGCTCGATTATTTCCGCACCTCCGAGGAGGGCCGCGCCGCCCAAATCGAGGCGTTCCGCGCCCACCTCGCCCTCGCGCGCGAGCTCGACCTGCCCGTTCAGATTCACGACCGCGAAGCCCACGCCGATTGCGTGGAGGTGCTGCGCCGTGACGGCGCCCCGAGTCGCGTAGTTTTCCACGCTTTTTCCGGCGACGCCGCGCTTGCCGAGCTATGCAACCAGGAAGGCTGGTACGGAAGTTTTGGTGGGCAAATGACCTACCCGGCCAATGATGAGCTCCGCGCGGCCTTCCAAGCTTTTGATCCGGTGCTGCTCCTCGCGGAAACCGACGCCCCCTACCTGACGCCGGTGCCCTGGCGCGGCCACCCCAACGCCCCCTACGTGATGGCGTGGACGGTACGTTTCGGGGCCGAGCTGCGCGGCGTGAACGAAGCAGACTGGTGCGCCCAGCTCCTGAAGAACACCCGGGCGGTGTACGGGGAACTGGGCGCGGCCTAGTTAGTTCTGGGATTTAGTTGGTGCTGCGGCTGAGTCAGCCTCGCGGCTCGTTTAGTTCTGCGGGCTTTCCGATTCGGGACTTTGGGCGGACGGGCCGGATTTGGCAGCCGACTGGCGTGAAACCGTCTGCTGAGCTTGGGCTTGCGGCTGGCCGCTACCTTGCGGGTATCCCTGCTGTGCATAAGCCTGCTGCCCGTACGCTTGCTGGCCGTAGGGCTGGCGGTACTGCTGGGCATAGGGCTGCTGGCCCTGATACTGAGCTTGACCCGGGTAGCCCTGCCCGTAGCCCTGCAGGTACCCCTGCATCGGCGCGCCCTGGCTCGGGTACCCTTGCGCCGGGTAGCCCTGCCCGTAGGGCTGCGCTGCGGGATAGCCGGGATAGCCCTGATATGCGGGGCGTGCGGATTTCTTCGCGGCCGTTCCCGCAGCCACGCCCTGCGTGATCCCCACCAGCGCCAGAATGAGGGCCAACGCGCCGGTCACCCAGAAAAGCGGGGTGTACTGCGCCCCGAATTCACGGAGCGCACCCACCGAACTATCCAAGGAGAGCGCCACGAGCCCACCCAGGGTGACCGCCCCGCCCAGCGGTGCCAGCCAAGAAAAAGCCTGGGCTGCCCGGCCGGTGGTGAACAAACCGAGCACTCCCGCCAGCAACGCCAACAGAAGGCCCACGCCGTATAGGATCACGGGCAGCCACACGCCACCCGGATGCGCCAGCCCGAAGATCGAGGCATTATCTTCACCCAGGGCCAGGACCGGCGTGAAGCACAAGATAATAAGAGCGATGCTCAGCGTGGTGGTCAGAGCCGCCAGGCCGCGCAGCGCGCCGGTGCCACGCTTCGATGCGGAGGGAACGGGGTAGCTCGGAGGAACAGGCTGCTGTGCGTATCCGGGATATTGAGTGCTCATAGCCTTAAATGTAATCGATGTAACGCCCGCGCTGGGGGCGCGTTAGCTATGTCTCCCTGCCAGGGTCTCCCTGGCCCTCCTCGGCAGTGTGAAATAACGCTCAGATTACGATGTGCCAGCTGGCGGCGTCGTCGTACCGTACGCGTAAAAACCGCGAGAATCCGCGGAAAAATCGCGCGAGCACCATGTGAGCGTTCTTGAAAATCTCAAGAAAAGCGAGCCTTTCCCTCCGGATCATTGTCCAAATGTTACGAAATGATTACACTCGATATAGTTTCGTTATAAAAGCGGGGCCGGAGGGTACTCGCGCAAGCAACGGAGGAAGTTTAGTGGGGCGTCACAGCGCACAGGGAATGGGACTCGAGCAATTCGTTCGGGCTGAGGTTCGTACCCCGGGTCCGCGGTCGCGGGCTCTCATGATGGAACGCGGCGCGGTAAGTGAGGCAGTCCAGGCCGCGCTGGCCACTCGGCCGCAGGCCACCGGTACCGCATTCCAGGCACCCGCCGCGGTGGAGGATACCGCCGCGAACGCCCAGCTCAGTGCTTTCCCGCTCAGCCGGCGCGGGGTTGCCGCGCTCGGGGCCGTGCTGCTGGCCGGTAGTGGTATCGGCCTGATGTCGCATATGTCCATGCCCGCCAATGCTTATGCGGATGGTTTCCCGGTGGCGCGCGCGGCCGGCGCCACGGTTGCCGAATACTCTTTTACTGTTAATTTTGAAGGCGAAGAACGCACTCTCACCACCACGGCGGGCACCCTCGGGGAAGCCTTGCAGGAAGCCGGGATCACGGTTTCCGGGGACGACGTTGTTTCGCAGAGCCTCGCCGAAGCGGTCACCCCCGGCGCGAAGGTGACCATCACTCGGGTGGAAAAGCGCGTGGTCACCGAAGAGGTGGTGGACGCGCACGGTTCCACCAAGGTCGACGACGCCGCGCTTGCCAAAGGCACCACCAAGGTGGAAACGGAAGGCAAGGATGGCATTTCTGCCAATACCTACGAAATCCGGGTGGAAAACGGCAAGGAAGTTGCTCGCACCCTGACTTTCTCCGCGGTCAAGCAGGCCCGCGTGGATGAAGTGGTCAAGGTGGGGACCTCGGAAAGCGCCGCCGCGGTGGCGGGCGCGAGCAGTGACGGTGGTAGCGCGGCGCTCGGGAGCGCCAGCGTGGTTCCGGCCGGCACTGCCCAGGAAATCGCCTCGGGTATGCTCTCCGCTTACGGCTGGGGCCAGGACCAGTTCTCCTGCCTGGTGACGCTGTGGAACCGGGAATCGAATTGGAATCACCTGGCGGAAAACAGCTCCTCCGGGGCCTACGGTATTCCGCAGGCACTGCCCGGCTCCAAGATGGCTTCCGCCGGCGCCGATTGGCAGACCAATCCCGCCACCCAGATCCGCTGGGGCCTGGGCTATATTGAGGGCCGCTACGGCAGCCCCTGCGCCGCGCTCGGGCATTCCAATTCCCGCGGGTGGTACTAAGCCTGCAGCGCTAAGGCTGCAGCCCCGGGTATACAGTTACACCATGAATGTGGTGAGAAGCACGGTATTGGCCGGCAGCAGCGCCGCGCACTTGCTTTGCTGATCGCGGCAGTGGCGGCTGTGGTCCTTATTCTTATGTATCTCTGCTTGGGCATGTGGGCATAGTGGTCGGAGATTCGCGTTCCTTGGCGGATGCGGATTTTCAAGGCGCATGCGGACGGTATTCACCAAGCCGGGTACACTGCATCTGTGGTCGCCAATCATATTGCTCAACAGGACTTGCCCGGTAACACACCGGCCGGTAACACGCCAGCAGGTAGTGATCCGGCTGGCAGCACCTGGGCTGGAACTGCCCTCCTCACCCCGGTGGACGTGCGTGCGCTGTGCACGGCTCTGAATATTCGCCCCACCAAAACCCTGGGGCAAAACTTCGTGCACGATGGCGGCACCGTGCGCAAAATCGTGCGGGAAGCCGGGGTGGGCCCGGGGAATAGGGTCCTCGAAATCGGCCCGGGCCTGGGCTCACTTACCCTGGCGCTCCTGGAAAGCGGTGCCTACGTATCCGCGGTGGAGATCGATGCCGCACTGGCCGCAGCTCTCCCCGATACGGTGGCGCGCCGCCACAGCGCCCCGGAAAATTTCGCGCTGCTCCACGCGGACGCCCTGAGCATCACCGGGCCCGAACAACTCGCTTGCCCGCCCGCGCTGCGCACCGGCCAGACCGAGGCTGCAGATAGCACGCGTACCTTCGCCCCCACCGCCCTGGTGGCCAACCTTCCCTATAACGTGGCGGTGCCGGTGCTCCTCACTCTCATGGAGGCCCTGCCCAGCCTGGAAACCATCACCGTGATGGTGCAGCTGGAAGTTGCCGACCGCCTGGCCGCTGCCCCCGGCTCGCGCACCTACGGCGTGCCCTCCGTCAAAGCCGCCTGGTACGGCAGCGCCACTCGCGGCGCGAAAATATCCCGTCACGTTTTCTACCCGGAGCCGAACGTGGATTCCGCCCTTGTCCACCTGCGCTTGCGGCCCGCGCCCGGTAACGATGACCTGCGCGAACGTGTTTTCACGGTGATCGACGCCGCTTTCGCTCAGCGGCGTAAAACTCTGCGCAGCGCCCTGGGTTCCTGGGCCGGCAGCCCCGCCGCCGCCGAAACTATCCTCGAGCGGGCCGGGGTATCGCCCCAGGCCCGCGGGGAAACCCTTACCATTGACGATTTTGTGCGGATCGCGCAGGCTCGCGAACTCCCCAACTAATATTCATATTCCAAGGACCACCAGCTATGGCACATTTACTTTCGGTACATGACGTGGGCGTCAGCCTGGGAAGTCGCGATATTCTCAGCAACGTTTCCCTGAGTTTAGAGGACGGCAGCCGCATCGGCGTCGTCGGCCCAAACGGGGGAGGGAAAACCACGCTGCTGCGCCTCATCACCGGGGCGCTCGCGCCCACCAGCGGTGAGGTGATTCCCACCAATACCGCAACATTTGCCACCCTCACCCAGGCCGATGAGCTTCCCGATACCACGGTGCTCGAGGCGATTCACGCGGGCACTGCCCGCCACGAATGGGCCAGTGACGCGCGGGTGCGGGACCTGCATGCCGGGCTGCTCCCCGATATTCCCCTCCAGGCTCGGGTGCGTGAGCTTTCCGGTGGGCAGCGCCGGCGGGTGGCCCTGGCCCACACCCTCACCCGCGAGGCAAATATTATTATTCTTGACGAGCCGACCAACCACCTGGATGTCGAAGGGATTACCTTCCTGGCGAATTATATTAAGGAACGTTTCGGCGGGCCGCGCCCGCGCGGAGCTCTCGTGGCCGTCACCCACGACCGCTGGTTCCTGGATGCGGTGGCCACCCGCCTGTGGGAAGTGGTGCCCGGGGTGGAAGGCCCGCGCGGGCAGATTCCCGGCCGGGTGGAAACCTACGAGGGCGGGTATTCGGATTATATTTTCCAGCGCGCCGAGCGGGAACGCCAGGCTGCACTCGCCGAAGAAAAACGCAATAACCTAGTGCGGAAGGAGCTGGCGTGGCTGCGGCGCGGTGCCCCGGCCCGCACCTCCAAGCCGCGCTTCCGCATCGAAGCGGCGGAAAGCCTTATTGCCGACGTCCCGGCCCCGCGCGATACCGTGGAAATGACGCGTATGGCCGCCTCCCGCTTAGGCAAAGAAGTGGTCAATCTTGAGGACGTTAGCCTGCGCTACGGCGCGGGCCCAGAAATTTTACGCGGGGTGACCTGGCGGATTGCGCCGGGCGAACGCGTGGGGATCCTGGGCGCGAACGGCGCCGGGAAATCCTCGCTGCTCGCACTCATCGCCGGGCGGCTCCAGCCCACCTCCGGGCACGTCAAACGTGGCGTCACCGTGAAACTCGCGGAACTATCCCAGCACACTCGCGAACTCGATGAGGTTGCGGATCTGCGCGTGGTGGAAGCCGTGAACGACGTCGCAGCTCGCGTGCAGGTGGGGAAGAAGGAACTCACCGCGAGCCAGGTGACCGAGCGGATGGGATTTACCCGCGAACGTGCCTGGACCCGGGTGAGTGAACTTTCTGGTGGGGAGCGGCGCCGCCTGCAATTCATGCGCCTGCTCATGGCCGAGCCGAATGTGCTGCTTCTGGACGAACCAACGAACGATCTGGATACCGATACCCTCGCCGCGATGGAGGACGTGCTAGACGGCTGGCCGGGCACCCTCATTGTGGTCTCCCATGACCGCTACCTGCTCGAACGCATGACGGACCGCCAGATTGCGGTGCTCGACGGCCAGGTGCGGGACCTGCCGGGTGGGGTAGATGAGTATTTACGGCTGCGCGAACGGGAACGAGAAGAGCGTGAGGGCGCCGGCGGTGCCGGCGGCGTGAGCAACTCCGGGGCTACGACTGCCACTTCCGGAACCGGATCTGAAAAAAGTGCGAGTGCCCTCCAGCGCGAAGCCCGCAAAGAAGTACAACGCATCGAAAAACGCATGGGCCGGTTGCGCGAGCAGATCACGAAGCTGGAGGAGCGCAGTGCCGCCTGCGCGGTGAGCGGGGACTATGAGGAACTCGCGCGGATTGGCAAAGAGCTGAGTGATGCAAGCGGCCAGCTTGACGAGCTGGAAGAACAGTGGCTGGAGGCAGCTGAAGTAGCCGAGGGCTAAGGCGGACGCACCCGTCCAGCCAGAGCCGCACTTCGGCCAGGTATATACACGTGGGGCCCGGGAGAATTCCCGGGCCCCACGTGCGTCGTCGTACTATATGAGAACTTAGGCGGCTTTACGGAAAATCTGCGTGAGCTTGACGCGCTCACCCATCCGCAAAATCGAGCGTTCGTAAATCTTGCCGGCCAGGATCGCCAGCAGGAAGACCCCAAGCGCGTTGATGCCAACCGCCGCCAGTTCTTCCACGAGCGGGACCTCGCCGACCGCGCTGCGCATGGGCATCATGAACGGGCCGAAGAAGGGCAGCACGGAGAGAATCTTCGTGACCGCGGCCT
This sequence comes from Actinotignum urematis, assembly GCF_051264595.1. Classification (NCBI taxonomy): domain Bacteria; kingdom Bacillati; phylum Actinomycetota; class Actinomycetes; order Actinomycetales; family Actinomycetaceae; genus Actinotignum; species Actinotignum urematis. The sequence goes on from NZ_JBOZBG010000002.1 coordinate 99,281, forward strand.
CGGGCAGCGCCGGAATGAGGTAGATCGCGGTGTAGAAGGGGATGAACTGGACGAACATGACCGGGGTGTTGATTCCGGCCAGGTCTTCCTGGCGGGACACCGTGGCCGCCAACCCGCCCACCAGCGCGGTGGCGGTGAAATAGCCGAGCACCATCCACAGGACCGTGCGCGCCACCATCCCGGCCAGTCCGAATTCCTGGAGGAAACTGAGATCGGGAACCAGCCCGGAAATCGCCACACCGGTAATAATTGCGCCGATATAGCCGAAGAGGATAACTACCCAACCGGCTCCCAAGCCCAGCACTTTGCCCAGTAGCAGGACGCGCGGGCGGACTGTGGTCAAAATAATTTCCACCACGCGGGAAGATTTTTCTTCGACGACGCCGGCACCAACGGCGCCAATTCCACCCATCACCATGAAGAAAATCAGCATGGCACTCACCGAACCGATGAGGAAACCGATGGGATTAGCTTCGATGCCGGAGGGAGTGTAATTCACCGTCTGCACCTGAAGATTATTAATGGTATCCAGGTGGGCGAGGACCGTGGCATCCACCCCGGATTGCTCCAGCACGTAGGTGCTGAGGATCTTCTTGAGAGCGGGAAGTTCCTTCGGATTCGGGGACGTGGCCACGATCTGCGGATCGAGGGCGGTACCGGAAATACCGATCTCCGCTTCCGGTTCTTCAGCCGCTAGCTCGGCGGCGATATTAGTGGTCGGGAGGGCGGAAAAACCGGCGCCCTCGAGGTAGGGCTGGAGCTCCGCGGCGCTGGCTTCCAGGTAAATGCCCTGGGCTTGCGGGGCCGGGGCGGCTCCGTTAGCTTCATCATCCCCGCCCAGGAACACGCGGCCCGCGAAGCCGGCCACAATGGCGATCACCCACATAACCGCCAAGGAAATCATGGTGGCGCGGGAGGCAAAAACATTCTTGAACTCGCGTGCGAAAACAATGCGTACCATTACTTAGCCTTCTTTCCGAACAGCGAGCCGAACAGGCCACGCTTTTTCTTGGGGGTGGCCGCATCGCCTTCCTCCGCGGAGGGCACCTGAACAACGTCGCGGAACAATTCCGTGAGGTGGGGGCGGCGCTGGGTGAATTCCACCACGGTGCCCGCCTGCTGGGCCGCCGCGAGAAGCGCGGCGGTGGGATCGGCGGTGGTTTGTGCAGCGGCCGTGTTGATACCGGTTCCTGCGGTGATACCGGCGGCTGGGGTTTCCACGAGCACCCGGGCAATCCCGGCGCTCAGCGGCGCCTCCGAGGTACCGGCCAGCAGATCGGGATGGACGGTAAATCCGGCCTGGCTGAGGGCCGTGCGCAGCGTGGCTTCCTCGGCACGTACCGCCAGCGCGTAGGGCGGATTACCGGAATTTCGCAGCTCATCGACGGTGCCACGGGCCACGATATTTCCACCCGCGAGAATCCCAACGCTATCGCAGAGGCGTTCTACCAGATCGAGCTGATGGGAGGAGAAAATAACCGGAACACCCTCATCGGCCTTCTGGCGCAGCGTATCGCTCATGGTGCGCACCGCCACCGGGTCTAGCCCGGAGAAAGGTTCGTCAAGAATGAGGAGTTCTGGATCGTGAATGAGGGCGGCGGCCAGCTGCACGCGCTGCTGGTTACCGAGGGAAAGTTTCTGGACGGCATCCTCCCGGCGTGAAGCCACCCCGAGGCGATCAGTCCAGCGCTCCATGGCGGCCCGCGCCGCATCCGGGCTCATCCCGTGCAGGCGCGCAAAATAGATCAGCTGCTTATCGACCGGCATTTTTGGGTAGAGACCGCGTTCTTCTGGCATATAGCCGATGCGCTGGCGCGCCGCGAAATCAATAGGGCCACCATTCCAGGTCACCTGCCCGGAATCTTTACTCAGGAGGCCGAGCATAATGCGCATTGCAGTGGTTTTCCCGGCGCCGTTCGAGCCGACGAAACCGAAGATTTCACCGGGGCGAACCGCGAAGGTGAGATTTTGCAATACTTTGCGCGACCCGAAACTCTTGGAGATATTCTCAACGGAGAGCATGAGGGGTACGTCCTTGCTGTCGTGCGATTGATGAAAATTCTAGGGGTAGCACGCCACGCGCCCAGACACGGGCAACCGCCGCGCGCAAGACCGGTGACGTCACCTAGAGCGCCATCGTTCTATTTGCGTGTCGCTGTCCATTCTATGTCACAGCCCGGGGCAAACCTAAAACTGCACTTCCCGCTCAATGCGTTCCTTTGCGCTGGCTCAGTGCCCACCGCGGGTGAGGAGGCGCGGTTGCGATTCCAGCCCGCGTAAGCCGTTCCACATAAAGTTCACCACGTGCTCCGCCACTGTTTCCTTATCGGGCTGGCGCACATCCACCCACCACTGGCCCACCTGGCCGAGTGCCCCGGCCAGGGTCTGCCCGTAAATGCGGGCATATTGCGGAGAAATACCATTACGCCCCAGCATGGGCGCCAGTAAATCCGAGGCGTAATCAGCCACATCCGCGATCACGGTGGAGAAGGAATCCCCGCCGAGGGTAGCTGGCGAGCGCTGTACGAGGAGGCGAAAACCGTCGTCGTTATGCTCGATGTAATCCAGTACGGCGACGACGATGGACTCAAGTACCTCACGCTCGGGCAAGCCAATATTCATACGCGCGGAGAGCAATTCCGTGAGCGTGACGAGTTCACGATCCACCACCACGTTGTAAATGCCCTCTTTGGACCCGAAGTGTTCGTACACAACCGGCTTGGAGACCTGGGCGGCCGCGGCGATTTCTTCAATAGAAACACCGTCAAAACCCTGCGCCGCGAAAAGTTCGCGGGCCACGCCCACCAATTGTTTACGCCGGTCCGCTCGCGACATGCGCACCCGTTTCTTTTCCGAAGCGGGGGCCGGTGTGGTGGCCGGTGTGGTGGCCGGAGTGGAGGTGTTCGGGGAGGCAGCCGCGGTGGTGGCAGCGGTGTTCTGGGTGGGGTGAGTAAGAGTGTTGTTGGCGGCGCGCGCAGCATCGATGCCGTTCGTGCCCTCAGGCGAGGTCTGTTTCATACTTAGTATTATGCCAGGAGCGCTTCGGTCGGTTAGACTATATCGGTGCCGGCCCGCGCGTCGGCAGTTCTCCGCCATGGTGTAACGGCAACACAGCGGTCTTTGGAACCGTTATTCTAGGTTCGAATCCTAGTGGCGGAACGTTTTCGGGCGCAGCGTCGGCGTCCGTGGCGAACTATAGGGCGCATCGCCGCCGGAAAAGGGAAGGCATGGATCTCTCCGCTGTCGTCATCCTGGCTGCTGGCCAGGGAACTCGCATGAAATCAGCCACCCCGAAACTTTTGCATGAGGTGTGCGGCCGCACGCTGCTCGGGCATGCCATCACCGCTGCCCGCAGCTTGAATCCCCAGCATATTGTTGTGGTGGTGCGCCACGAGCGGGAGCGGGTGGCCGCACATGCTCGTGAGCTGGACGATTCCGTTATTATTGCCGACCAGGATGAGATCAAGGGCACCGGCCGCGCGGTGTGGTGCGGGATGGAAGCCCTGGGAGCCGATGTGACCGGCCCGGTTCTCGTTATGGCCGGGGATACCCCGCTTTTGGGTGGGGAGATTCTCGGGGAGCTTGCGCGCGCCCACGGGAACGGTGCCGATAAGAACGACGCCGCCGCTACCGCCCCGGCGCTTTCCGCCAGTCCCGCTGTCACCGTGCTGAGTGCTCGGGTTCCCGACCCGGCTGGCTACGGGCGGATTGTGCGCGATGGGGAGGGAACCATCTGCGCCGTCGTAGAAGATAGAGACGCAAGTGCGCAGCAGCGTACCATCAACGAAATCAATACCTCCACGTATATTTTCGATGCTGCGTTTTTGCGCGAGGCACTGGCAACTCTGGGCACGGATAACGCCCAGGGGGAAATGTACCTGACCGATGTGGTAGCGCGTGCCTATCAGCTCGGCGCTGGGGTCGGTTCCTATGTGAGCAGTGATTACTTGGCTGCGGAAGGTGCGAATGACCTTGTCCAGCTGGCGGCGCTGCGCCGCGAAATGAATCGGCGCATCGGGGAACGGTGGATGCGCAGCGGGGTGAGCATTATTGATCCGGCCACGGCGTGGATTGATGTCCAGGTGGAGTTGGAGCCGGATTGCGTCGTCGAGCCCCATACTATTTTGCGCGGATGCACGCGGGTGGCGCGGTTCGGGCACGTGGGGCCCGGGGAACTGAGCGATGTCATCGTGGAAGAAGGCGCGCGGGCGCGGCATGTGTACCTGCGCGATTGCCTCATCCCAGCCGGGAAATGCGCCCGGCACGCGGTGGCGCTCGGGGAAGCCGCCCAGCACCGCTGTGGCGGGTAAACACTGTTCTGGCGGTAAACGCCGTTTACCAGGTAGCGGGTAGCGCCGCGATCACATAAGCTGACAACGTCGAAAAACCCAAGCAGGCGAAACACATCGGGGGAGCACAATGAGCACGGGAATGCGGGTATCGAACGATAAGCGGCTGGTCCTAGCCACGGGCCGCGCTTATCCGGAGCTGGCGGAGGAGGTGGCACGCTGCCTCCATATCAGCATGCTGCCCACCACCATCTACGATTTCGCAAATTCAGAAATTTACATCCGCTATGAGGAGTCAATCCGCGGGGCGGATGTTTTTATTATGCAGGCCTTCAGCAGCCCCATTAATAAATGGCTGATGGAGACGCTGCTCATGGTGGATGCCGCCAAACGTGCCTCGGCCAAGCGCATCACCGTGGTGGCACCGTACTACCCCTACGCCCGCCAGGATAAGAAGCATAAGGGCCGCGAACCGATTTCCGCGCGACTGGTGGCTGATCTGCTCAAGACGGCCGGCGCGAACCGCATTATGAGCGTGGATTTGCACGCCGCGCAGAGCCAGGGTTTCTTCGATGGGCCGGTGGACCATCTGTGGGCGATGCCCACCCTGGTCGAATACGTCCGCTCGATTATTACCGGCGACGACGCCGTTATGGTCTCACCCGATGCCGGCCGTATTAAGGTGGCTGAGCAGTGGTCTTCGCGCCTGGGCGGAATTCCGCTGGCTTTTGTGCATAAGACCCGCAATATTGAGAAAGCCAATTCCGCGAAGGCCAACCGCGTGGTTGGTGATGTGGCAGGCAAAACCGCCATTATTGTCGATGACATGATCGATACCGCCGGTACGCTGGTCGGCGCGATTCGCGTGGTTAAGGATGCCGGCGCGAAGGACGTTATCGTGGCGGCCACCCACGCGCTGCTTTCCGGGGAAGCGGTGGAGCGGCTTTCGAACGCTCCGATTCGCGAACTCGTGGTGACCGACACCGTGCCGATTCCCGATGAAAAGCGTTTCAAGGGCTTGACGGTGCTTTCGATTGCCCCCACCCTGGCCCGCGCCATTGACGAAGTCTTCGAGGACGGCTCGGTGACCTCGCTATTTGACGGCGCGTACTAAAGGTGAGGTAGCCTCACGAGGAGGCGCTGGTGCGCTTTGAGCGCGCCGGCGCCTCCATTGTTGTGGTGGTAGGCCAGTACTTTCTGGCGCCGGGAAGCCAGAACTCAATGTGGTGAGGAAGTCGGCATTCTTTGCGGCTAGGAAAGAAGGTAACGCACGTGGTGGTCACATCGACTTGGGCGCTGTCCGTACTTGTCTTCGCTACCGGCCTGCTTGGGGGCATCGTGGGGTACCTGACCGGGGTGGCCTCGCTGGTTACCTACCCGGCGCTGCTCGCTCTCGGATTCCCACCGATTACCGCCAATGTCACGAACGCGATCAATAATTTCGGGAGCAGCTTGGGGTCGGTACTCACCGGGTGGCGATCCATGCGAGCAGTGCGGGCCTATCCGTTGTGGCCGCAGATGTTTATCAGCGCGGTGGGCGGAGCTATCGGCGCGGTGCTACTGCTGGCTTTCGATCCGAAAGTTTTCGAGTTCGTGGTGCCCTGGCTGGTGCTCATCGCTACCCTCTGCACATTGATCGGCCCCTACCTGGAGCGCCGCGGCATCCACATGAATGTTCCGGTTCCCACCTTCCTGGTGCTGGTGGGAGTGCTGGGCGTGTACGGAGGTTATTTCGGCGCGGCCTCCGCGGTTGTTTATCTTGGCATCGCCGCGATCCTCACCCCGATGACCACCCACGAAGCACTGCTGCTCAAATCCCCGGTACTGGGCTGCGCTAACCTCACGGCCCTGCTCTTTTTCATCTGGTCCGGGGAAGTGGATTACGCGGCGGCGCTGACCATGATGCTCGGCGGGTTGCTGGGCGGGATGGTTGGCCCGCACCTTCAGCGTTTCCTCCCCGGAGGTGTGGTGCGCTGGCTAGTCGGCATATTCGGAACCGCGCTCGCGGTTTGGCTGTTACTGCGCGCATGGGGGTAGGGCGGCGCGTTGAGGTAGACGGCATTGAGTAAACCCTGTGAGAATGTGCGCGGCTGCCGTAATTCCTGGTCGGCCACCTACTCAGTTACTTACCCTCTACCGGCTCATTCCCTCACCCGCCACCCGCGCTGGCGGAATGCCTCGGCCAGGCGAGCGGTTGCTGGAACTTCGCCGCTCGTGATGCGCGGAAGCACGGGCTTGCCCGGGTTGAACATCATGCGGACGAGCCGCCGGGGAAGGTGGAGATCCGGGTGGAAAATCTGCAGTTCGATCCAGCCGTAGCTGGTGCGGAGCTCGCGCCGCTGGCGATCCTTGACCTGCTGAGAAGCGTCTCGGTGAGGTGCGCCGTCGTACTCCACAATAATGCGCTGCTCCTCGAAGAGCATATCGGGCTGGCCGAGCGAGCGCCCGTCCTGGGTGAGAAGCCGCTGGTTGAGGCGCGGTTCGGGGAATCCCGCCATGGCGATCATGAGCCGCAGTAGAGTTTCCATCGGTGAATCCGCACCCACCCGCGCCCAGGCCAGCGCCGCGCGGAAGTGCACCACAAAATTCCAGCTCGGGTGTTCGGCCAGGAAAGTCTCCAGTCCCTCGCGGGTGGTGTAGGGCGCCGACCTCCCCTCGAAGCGCCGACGAGGAATGCGCAGGAGCGCGTCGATTGCCGCGATGAGCTGGTAAAACGATAGATCCGGCACGCTCGCCAGAACAGCACGCGGCCGCGACGCAATGCGCAGGTTCCCACCGGGCATGCGGATCGTTTCGATGTCGCTGTCCAGCAGCTGCGTGCGATCCCAGCGGATGAGGGGGTGGGGGGAACAGTACCTCTTCGAGGGAAAGCCGCAGTCTAGCTGCATTTGTTCAGTCCACGAATCTACCCGATAAGGGAGCGGCAGCCCCCATAAACGCATCGCCGATAATCCAGTTACTACACTGCCCGGAAACTGATGTTGTACCGCCAGGAGTGCGTCAGCTTCCGTGATGTCACGCGTCGTGTCCCGGTAAATACCGTGCGCTAAACGCTGAAACTGACCGCGGCGAGCGAGGGTTCTGGGTAGCCCCAGAGCGTCCAGCTGTGCGAGGCTAAAAATAGGTGGGTGCTGAATTGGCTTGGTCATAGAGCGAGTATTGAGCCAGATGACGATTTGGACAAGGTGATATCCACAGGCAAAGTTGGTGCAGAGAGGTATCGAGGAGCTTCGGGTGCGTAGTCCGGTAACCGAGCAAAAACGTAGTGCAAATCTACGCACCATTTTGGCCCGATTTCTGTCCTGGGCTTGCACTTTGTGCCCCCTACGGTCCGGGATTTGCACTTTGCGTGTGGGAAGGGGTGGTACGACGACGGCGCCAGCTGGTGGGGCGGATTCTAGCGAGGAGGACGGTGTGGCAACGGGGGGATTCCGGGGTTGAGTGGCCCGTGGTGGCGTGGCTGTGTGCGTATGCCCAGGTCGGGCGGGTGTGAGTGTGTTGCGGTGCTAGGAGGCTTCCGGGCTCGGGTCGCGGGTGTGCCAGTGGATGTGCCAGCGGGGTGGGCTGGCGGTGAGGCGCTGGTAGGGCAGGAAGGGCGCGTGTGTGTGAGGAGCGGCAAAAAACTTTGTTTTTTGCCGCCGTCGCCCTAAAATTGACGGCGTTGCTTCGGCGAGGGAGGGAGCTCGAAGCGCGGAATCACCCGGTCGTTGAATTGGGGAATCGCCCGGTCTACGGGATGGCGATTCTGGTAAGCCTGCGGGGCAGGGGAGCTGGGAATCGGGATTCGCGCTCGCGGACTCTTCCGTTATCGACGCGGCAGGCGCTCCTTCGGGTGGCCTGCTTTAACGAGGCCACCACCCGGCGCGGCGTGTGCGGCGCGGGTGTTCATATCGACAATATCGAGGTCAGCCCGCCACTCGGGTGACCGCTAATCTGACGAAGGAGAATCATGGCTATTGATGCTGCGAAGCTGACTGCCGAAACCCGTGATGAATTTGGCAAGGGCGCGGCTCGCCGCCTGCGCCGCGATGGGCGCGTTCCCGCCGTGCTTTACGGGCACGGAATCGAGCCGGTGCACGTGCACCTGGATGCTCACGATCTGTTCCTCGCGGTCAAGGGCAATCCGAATGCTCTGGTCAGCCTCACCATCGACGGTGAACTGACCCTCGCGCTGGTCAAGGACATTCAGCGTAACCCGCTCTCCCGCTCCATCGAGCATGTGGACTTCCTGCGCGTCAAGCGCGACGAAAAGGTCGAGGTTGAAATTCCGGTGGTCGTTGTGGGCGAACCGGCTCCCGGCCTTATCAACACCCTGGAACTCCTCAATATCCTGGTCTCCGCCCCGGCGATCGATATTCCGGAATCCATCGAGGTCAATGTGGAAGGTCTCGAAGATGGCGCTCGCGTGACCGTGGCCGACCTCAAGCTTCCCGAGGATGTGGAAGCCCTGGTCGATGGCGAAGAAATCGTGTCCCTGGTCATGGAGCCCCAGGTTGATAAGGCTCTGGAAGAAGCCGACGCCGCCATGGCCGAAGCTCAGGCAGAAGAAGCAGCCGAAGAAGCGGCAGCTTCCGAAGGTGCCGGCGAGTAATTCGGCGATGCACCTCACTCGCCACGAGTGACTCTCACGCGGCCGCGGACGCAATGTCCGCGGCCGCGTGCCGTGTCGGCGTCGTCGTAAAAAATACGAAGCACGCAGGGGCGGAACAATCCCGGGCAAGCGGGTACGGTTGAATATGCACAGGAGGAACGCATGTACGCTGTTGTTGGATTAGGCAATCCCGGTGCTACCTATGCCGGAACTCGCCACAATTGTGGGTATATGGTGGTGGCGGAGCTCGCCGCGCGCTGCGGGGGGCAGTTGCGCTCGCACGGCGCGACCCAGACGAATCAGCTTTCCGCGCGGGTCGGGGTGGCGCCCGGGCAGGCCGGTGAGCAGGTCATTCTTGCCACGTGCCAGTGCTATATGAATACGTCGGGCGGGCCGGTCAGCGCGCTGCTGCGCTATTACGACTGCCCGGTGGAGAATCTTATTGTGGTTCACGATGAGCTTGACCTGCCCTTCGGGACTCTGCGCCTCAAGCGCGGCGGGGGCGAAGGCGGGCATAACGGGCTCAAGTCGATTTCGCAGTCCACGGGCTCGAAGGATTATATTCGGCTGCGTTTCGGTATCGGCCGGCCGCCCGGGCGCCAGGACCCCTCCGATTTTGTGCTGCGCCCCTTTAGTTCGACGGAGCGCAAGGAGCTTGATGTGCTCATCGCGCAGGCCGCGGACGCCGTGGAAGATGTGCTGCGCAACGGACTGGTGAGCGCCACGATGCGTTTGCACACGAAGCATTAGCCGGCTGCGGTGTGGAGCTGCGGTGCCGCGGCATACGGCGCGGAGCTGCGCGAATGCGGTGTGCCGAATCGCCCGCGCTGCGCTAAACCGCCGGCACCGCGCCCGCGCCGCGCCGAGCGCGAATCGAAACCCAAGAAGGACGAGGAAGGAAACGAGCGTCCCGTGCAATTAGAATCCTTGCTGCCGCTCATCGGCGCTGATCCCGCCCTGAGCAGCGCTGCCGCCTCGACCGCCACCCGCCTGGATATTCCGATGCCGCGCGGGGTGGTGCCGCCGGCCCTGGCGTACCTCGCGCGCGCGAATGCCTCGGAAAGCGCGGCTCAGCAAACCGACACCGCCGCCCCGAAAAACCCCACCGCAGAAACCGCCCCCGCCCCTGAAACCGCGAATGCCTCGGAAAACGCCGCTCAGCAAACCACCACCCCCCTCCACGTGGCCGTCACCGCCTCTGGGCGGGAGGCCGAAATCCTTGAGGGGGCTATGCGCGCCTACCTTCCGGCCGAGCAGATCGCGGTGTTTCCCTCCTGGGAAACGCTGCCGCACGAGCGCCTGTCTCCGCGTTCGGATACGGTGGCTCGCCGCCTCCTCACCCTGCGCCGCCTGGCTCATCCGGAAGAATTCGAGCCGCTGCGCCTGCTTATTATGCCGGTGCGTGCGCTGCTTCAGCCCATTACCCGCGGTCTGGGTGATCTGGCGCCGGTGCGCATCCGCCTCAACGAGGACGCCCCCATGGAGGAGGTGGAAAATGCGCTGGTGAACGCTGCTTACACCCGGGTTGATATGGTGGAACGCCGCGGCCAATTCGCGGTGCGCGGCGGAATTCTGGACGTTTTCCCGCCTACCGAACGCCACCCGATCCGCGTGGAATTCTTCGGCGATACCGTGGACGAAATCCGCACCTTCTCCGTGGGCGACCAGCGCTCCATGGAGGAACGCGAAGAACTCTACGCCCCGCCCTGCCGCGAAATTCTCCTCACCGAATCGGTGCGCACCCGCGCCCGCTCGCTCATCAGCGAGCTGCCCGGCGCCACCGATATGCTCGACAAAATCGCCGCCGGCATCGCCCCGGAGGGCATGGAATCCCTCACGCCGGTGCTCGTGGACGGCATGGACGCCGTCGTGGACGTGCTTCCCGCCACCGCCCGGCTCCTCATTATCGAGCCGGAACGCGTGGACCAGCGCGCCGAATCGCTCATCGCCACCACGGAGGAATTCCTGGCGGCGGCCTGGAGCGCGGCGGCGGCCGGTGGCACGCCTCCGGTGCAGGCCAATGCGGCGAGTTTCGCGACCGTCGCGGCCACCCGGGCGGAAGCGCTGAAACGCGGCCAGGCCTGGTGGACGCTCGGCGGCTTTTCCGGCAACGCATTGTCCGGGAACGCTCCGTCCGGTAGCACCGTCGCCGAAAACAGCGCTTCCACCGGCACCAGTTCCGGCAACGTCGCTTCCACCGGGGGCACCACCAAGAACGACGACGCCGGCGCCGCTGTCGCGGCGCGCGAACCGCGCAAATTCCTCGGGAAAGTCGATGAGGCTCTCGCCGCTATCGGGGAGCAGGCACGGCGCGGGGTGCGCCAGGTGCTGGTGGTGGACGGGCCCGGCTTGGCGCGCCGCTACGCCGAACAGCTCGGTGAGCTGGGCGTTCCCGCCAGCGCGGTAGCGGAGCTCCCCGCCCACTTCGAACCCGGGGTGGTCTACGTGGTGGCCGCCCCCATCGCCGAGGGCTTCGTTATGGAAGGTCAGCAGCTCGGGGTGTACGCGGGCGCGGACCTGACCGGGCGGGGCGGTTCCTCCACTCGGGATATGCGCACGCTGCCCAAGCGGCGCCGCAAGAATGCCGTTGATCCGCTCTCGCTAACTCCCGGGGATTTTGTGGTGCATGACCGCCACGGGGTGGGCCGTTTCGTGCGGATGGAAAAACGCACGATTGGCGGTAAAGGCGGGCAGCGCGAATATATTGTTCTCGAGTATGCGCCGTCGCGGCGCGGCGGGCCACCCGATCAGCTCTGGGTGCCCACCGATCAGCTTGACCAGGTGTCGAAGTATTCGGGCGGGGAATCCCCGAGCCTCAATAAAATGGGCGGGGCCGATTGGGAGAAAACCAAGTCGAAGGCCCGCGCTGCCACCCGCAAAATTGCTTCGGAGCTTATTCGCCTCTACGCGCAGCGCATGGCCACCCCGGGTATCGCATTTTCGCCGGATACGCCCTGGCAGCGCGAGCTCGAAGACGCCTTCGCCTACGTGGAAACCCCCGATCAGCTGCACACTATCGACGAAGTGAAAGCCGATATGGAAAAGCCGGTTCCCATGGATCGCCTTATTTCCGGGGATGTGGGCTACGGCAAAACCGAGATTGCGGTGCGGGCGGCTTTCAAGGCGGTGCAGGATGGCCGCCAGGTGGCGGTTCTGGTGCCGACCACCCTGCTGGTGGAGCAGCATCGCGAGACTTTCGAGGAACGCTACGCCGGCTTCCCGGTGCGGGTGGCGGCGCTTTCGCGTTTCCAGAGCGCGCGCGAATCGGAGGAGGTCATCTCCGGGCTCGCCGACGGCAGTATCGATGTGGTCATCGGTACCCACCGCCTACTCACGGGAAATGTGCGTTTCAAAGCCCTCGGCCTGGTGGTGATTGACGAGGAGCAGCGTTTCGGCGTCGAACATAAAGAGACCCTCAAGCAGATGTACCCGAATATCGATGTGCTCTCGATGTCGGCCACCCCGATTCCGCGCACGCTGGAAATGGCGGTCACGGGGGTGCGGGAAATGTCCACCCTGGCCACCCCGCCCGAGGAGCGCCACCCGATTCTCACCTACGTGGGCGCGCGGGAAAATCGCCAGATCAGTGCTGCGATTCGCCGCGAGTTGCTGCGCGACGGCCAGGTTTTTTACGTGCATAACCGGGTGGGGGATATGGGCCGGGTGGCCGCGCAGCTCGGCGAGCTGGTGCCCGAGGCGCGCATCGCCGTCGCCCACGGAAAAATGAGCGAACGCGATCTGGAAAATGTTATTCAGAATTTCTGGAATCACGAGATCGACGTCCTTATCTGCACCACCATCGTGGAAACGGGCCTCGATATTTCCAATGCGAATACGCTCATTGTGGATAATGCCGATAAGCTCGGGCTTTCTCAGCTCCACCAGCTGCGCGGGCGCGTGGGCCGCGGGCGCGAGCGCGCCTACGCGTATTTCCTGTACGACCCGGACCGCGCGCTCACGGAAACGTCCCTGGAACGCCTGCGCACCATCGCCGCGAATACCGACCTCGGGGCCGGCACCCAGGTCGCCATGAAGGACCTCGAAATCCGCGGGGCCGGCAATATGCTCGGCGGCGAACAATCCGGTCACATCGAGGGCGTTGGTTTCGATTTGTACGTGCGCATGGTCTCCGAAGCGGTTGCGAAAATGCGCGGGGAGATTCCGGGCGACGACGACGCCAGCAGCGATGTGCGCATTGAGCTGCCGGTGGAAGCCTACCTACCCGAGGATTACGTGCCTTCCGAACGGTTGCGCCTGGAGATTTACACCAAGTTGGCGGCATCGCGCGGGGAGGACCAGCGCGAGGAAATTCGGGCGGAATTGCGCGACCGCTACGGGGAGATTCCCGACGTGGCAGCGCGGCTCTTCCGGATCGCGCAGCTGCGTGACCTGGCGCGCAGTGCCGGGCTGGAGGAAATTACCCAGATGGGGCGCAATGTGCGTTTCACGCCGGTGGCGCTGCCCGATTCCCGGCAGGCGCGCCTCAAGCGCCTGTATCCGGGGGCGATGCTCAAGCCCGCGGTTCGAGTCCTCATGGTGCCTGTCCCGCCCGCGCCCGCCGCGGGGAGCGGCGGGGGCGCTGCCGGGGGAAGCACGCGCGCTGGAGCGGGCGGCCTTCGCCCCGGAACGCTCGGGGTGGCGCAGACCTCCGCGCGCCTCGGGAGCGGTGCGCCCATGGAAGGTGATGACCTGCTTGACTGGGTGTCCCATCTCATTACCGCGGTATTTATTTCCTCGGTGGGGTAGCGGCGGGGCCGCCGCGGGTTATTCCGGACGTGTGGCCGAGGTTCCGGGGTTTGTACTATAGGGCCCGTTTCGGGATGCCCCAGCGGGCTTCGTCACACGGTGTAGCCGGTGTTTCTGGCTCGCTGGCCTGCCCGCATGCTTACCTGTGTGACGATTGTGATTTTGAAGTACCTTTATCAATCCTGTCGTGATTTGATAAATTAAATTGTACGTTGTGGCGGTGGAATAGATGGGATGAGCTGCGGGTACCCGCGTGGAAAGCTGGCGTGCTCGTGTGTTTATGTTCGTTAAGGGCGCCTAAATCCAAGACATAGGATGACGCAACGGCACCGATGGTGGTGGCCCTGTGGAGTGGCTGCTCTTAGCGTAAGGAAGAATATGAAGAAAGTACTCAGAGGTGTCGTGGCTGCCGCGACCGCCTGCACGGTGATGCTGGGCGGCGCGGGCGCGGCTTTCGCGGATTCGACGAGCCCGAACGGAGCCACCGCGCCGGTTGCTTCAGATGCCTCTTCGGGTGCCGGAGCTGCGGGCGCTGGCGGTGCGGGCGCGCCGGCAGATGCCGCCGCTGCTGATACCAGCACCGCCGACTACGCCGCGGGCAAGATTAACGAAGCCCTGGGGGCTACCCCGGCCGATCAGGCCGATGCCTGGATGGTCAGTGCGCTGCAGAATCAGGCCTCTCATTACTCCAAGGCCTATGTGGATCAGCGCTTCGTTGCGGCCGCGCAAGCCTATGTAAATGCTTACTCCAACGGGGTATCTGACCTGGACAAGGCCATTGTTGAAGTGACCAAGACGGCCAAGACTGTTGCGGAAATGGATCGCCGGGTCAACGAAGAATTCCAGAAGTCCGCGGCCGGAAATAAGAGCGAAGTCGTTCAGAAGATTCGTTCCTGCATCGACCTCGCTAAGCAGGGTAAGAGCAAGGAATTCAACCAGTGCCTCAACGGCATTATTGTGCTGCAGAACCTCGAAGCTTACGAGAAGATGATCATCGCCGGTGACGCGGTGCTCAACGGGGATGTTTCCTATATTGATGCGGAGACCCTCGCCCAGCTCAAGAAGGATGTTGCTTACCTGCGTGAAGCTACCGCGTACCGCCCCGAAGCTGAGAAGCTGACCGGTAAGACGTGGTGGAAGGATATTGATCCCGCCACCATTACCCCGCTTGGGGATGCCGATTATGCTCGCCTGGAACAGCTGCGCTGGATTATCTCCGGTGAAAAAGAATTCAACGGCGTGAAAACCACTTACGGGCAGAGCTCGGACCGGGTGCGTGACCTGGTCCGCAAGGCCGGCTCCCTCAAGGCCAAGGCGGATACCGCTGCTCTCATCGCGGGCTTGCAGAACCCGGTGGTACGCAATGCGGCCCAGCAGCTTTTCGATGCTTCCCCGGATAACTATGCTGCCGATACCTTCTCTCATGTGCTTCCGCTCCTTGATGCCTGGGCTACCAAGCTGAGTGAAGCGAAAGCCGCTATTGAAGCCGAACAGGCCGCCCAGCTCAAGGCCCTGGCCGCGCTGGATTGCGCTCCGCAAGCCGCGCGTACCCAGGCCGAAGCCGATATTCAGGCAGCCACCGCTGCGGCGCTCGAGAAGCTCAAGCCGGTTGTGGACGAAGGCGTGCTGACCTCGATTCGTGCCGAGCACGAGGCAACCGTGCGCGGCATCGTGCAGAAGGTTTCCGCCCTCAAGGAATGCACGCCGGCCGACCCGGCCCCGACCCAGCCGGCCGAACCGACTCAGCCGGCCCAGCCTGCGGAACCGACGCAGCCTGCGCAGCCCACTGCGCCGGCTCCTGCGGACCCGGCCCCGGCAGGATCCGCCAAACCGGCCACTCCTGCTAAGCCCGGCAAGACCGTGGTGAAGAAGTCGGCGAAGAAGCTCCCGAATACCGGTGCGGAAGCCGCTTCCTTGGCGCTCCTCTCCGGTGCCCTGCTCGCCGGTGGGGCGCTCGCGGTGCGGCGGCGTCGTGCTGCCTAAACGCGACCATTAAATGAGCTGATGCTCGGGCGGGCCCGGCACGTGCGATATACAAGCGCGTGCCGGGCCCGCTTTTTTGAAAAACTAGTGACGTTACATTTTCTTGCTTTAGAATGATGGAAAGCACAACAAAGGAGTTGTTATGACGATGAACGTGAGTCCGAATCTTCTCAAGAATTTTGCGCGGCGCACGTACGGCGTCGCGGGGGCGCTGCTGGTCATCGCGATTTTCCTCCAGATTGCGGGGCCCTTCGCCATGCTGGAGCTCAATGAGCTTCCCGCTGGCACCGCGGATCCGGTGAAGGTTGGCTTGGCATATGTGGTCAAGGTGCTCATGGATATCTTTACCCTGCAGTTGGCCGGCGTTGCCGCGCTCATCGCCTTCTTGGCTCACCCCGTGCTGACCTCGGTGGTGAAAGAGGAAGAAAGCGGGGCGGGCGGCGTCGTCGTACCTAACGGCGCAGCGGAAGAAACCGCGGCGCACTAAACTCTCCCCACGTGTTCGTGAGCTAGTTAGCACCCGGGTGGTTCGCGCGCGGTGCCAAAGTCCCGAGTGGGCGAAAATCTTCGCGGCTCAGGGCGAAAACGCCGAGTTAATCACGGCCTGAACATGACGCGCGCGGGTGTTTTGAGAGACAATAGAAACAGCGGATATTCCGCGCAGGTAGCCACAACTATGTGGCACGGTCTATATGAAGGAGTACCTGTGGCATTCATTGAGGCAGTTAACGCCCGCGAAATTCTCGACTCCCGTGGCAACCCCACCGTTGAGGTTGAAGTTGTCCTGGATGATGGCACCTACAAGCGCGCATCGGTTCCCTCCGGCGCGTCCACCGGCGCCTTTGAAGCCGTGGAAAAGCGTGACGGTGATAAGGGTCGTTACCTCGGTAAGGGTGTCGAGCAGGCAGTGGAAGCGGTGAACGAAATCATCGCTCCGGAAATCATTGGCATGGACGCCAACGATCAGCGCGCTCTTGACGCGCTGCTCATTGACCTGGACGGCACGGATAACAAGGGCAAGCTCGGCGCGAACGCCATCCTGGGTGTGTCCCTCGCCGTGGCGCACGCCGCCGCCGAATCGGCCGGCCTGCCGCTCTACCACTACATTGGCGGCCCGAACGCCCACATCCTGCCCGTTCCCATGATGAACATCCTCAACGGTGGCTCGCACGCCGATTCCAACGTTGATATCCAGGAATTCATGATCGCTCCGATCGGCGCCGAAACCTTCAAGGAAGCGCTGCGCTGGGGTGCTGAGGTGTACCACACCCTCAAGAGCGTTCTCAAGGAACGCGGCCTGGCCACCGGCCTGGGCGATGAAGGCGGCTTCGCCCCCAACCTGGATTCCAACGCCGAAGCTCTGGACCTCATCGTCGAGGCTATTGAGCGTGCCGGCTACACCCCGGGCAAGGACTTCGGTCTCGCCCTGGACGTTGCCGCCACCGAATTCTTCGAGAACGGTGTTTACAAGTTTGAGGGCGGCACCAAGTCCTCGGACGAAATGATCGCCTACTACGAAGAGCTCGTGGAGAAGTACCCGCTCGTGTCCATCGAGGATCCGCTCTCGGAAGACGAATGGGATGCCTGGAAGAAGCTCACCTCCGAAATCGGTGATCGCGTCCAGATCGTTGGCGACGACCTCTTCGTCACCAACCCCACCCGCCTCCAGAAGGGCATCGAAACCAAGGCCGCGAACGCGCTCCTGGTGAAGGTGAACCAGATCGGTTCGCTGACCGAAACCCTCGAAGCCGTGGAGCTCGCGCACCGCAACGGCTTCCGCACGATGACCTCGCACCGCTCCGGCGAAACCGAGGACACCACGATTGCGGATCTCGCGGTGGCCACCAACTCCGGCCAGCTCAAGACCGGTGCTCCGGCCCGTGGCGAGCGCATCAACAAGTACAACCAGCTGCTGCGCATCGAAGACGAACTCGGTGAAGACGCAGTCTACGCCGGCCGCGCTGCTTTCCCGCGCTTCAAGGCCTAAGGCTCTGGAAGCTCCGGGCTGGCTAGCTGGGTAATCAGGTAGCCGGTGGCGAGTAGCCGGGTGGTCGGTTTTCCGGTTCGCTTATAGCGCGCTGCTTGCTGATAGGGCTGCTGGCCTGCCCGTAGCGCTGCTGGCTTGCATATATAGCGCTGAGTGCCGCTCCTTCTCTTCGGGGAAGGGGCGGCGCTTTGTTATGGGGCGGGTGTGCGGCCAGTTGCTTTTTGTGAACCCTCGGCAGAACTGACCGCCTATCATTGGGGCGGTTCACAAAGTGGTACTGGAGCTACAGCCAACACCCGATTTTCTGTCGTGCAGTACCACTCTGTTCGTTCCGCTGTCGTGGAGTACCACTTTGTTGGGTAGCGGCGGGTGTCAGCGGGTTAGCCCCGGCGGTCCCGAAGTGAAGTGCGCTTAAGAGCACCGTTTTGGGGCGATTTCCTGTCTCTAACGCGCACTTGACGGGGGGCATGGTTCGAAATGCGCACTTGACGGGGGTCACGGTTCGAAATGCGCACTTTGGCTCCCGCCGGTTCACCGCCCCGGCGGGAGGTGGGGTGCTTTTTCCGAGGTGTACTTCGCGTGTACGACATATGCACTACAGCGCGAACAACACATGCCCCCTCCCCAGGTGCTGGTGTGACTATTGAGGTTTGTGAGGCTCGTGAGATTCGCGCGGGCTGGTCGCTGAGGCTTGTCGAAATCAAAGTGCAACGGCAGCTACGTTAAGAAATTGTTTTGATGTCGCCAGGTTGAATCCTGTGGGGCTCGCTGCCGTGAGGTTGCATCCTGTGAGGGACTTGATCACCCGGATGCATTGTGTGAGCTTGGCGGGGGCGCGCCCTATTCGCGGGCGGTGATGCCAGGCGCCTAGACTGGTAGTCATGAGTGTTCGCCGTCCACCCTCGCGCCCCGAGCGCAACCGCCGCATCTCCGCGCGCGGAGTTCAGGGGAATCAAGGATCTGAAGCGAACCAAGGAAATCAGGCGAAGCGCCGCGACGCGGCGCTGAAACGCAGGGATGCTGCGCTGCGCCCCCGAGATGCGGCGCTGAATCCCCGGGAAGCCGGGGCGAACCCCCACTCAAGTGGTACCCCGCGAAAAGCATCCGACCTCATGCCGCGCGGTAAAGCAGGTAGTCGGAAACCGAAGCGACCCGGTAGGGGAGCGGGCGGCGATGCGCAGGCACGCTCAGCCCGCACAGCTCGATCACCTCACTCAGCTGCTCGTTCAGCCAGCTCCCCGGCGCGAGCCGGGGCTGCTTACCGCAGTGAAACGTCATCACGCCCGGGGGCTGCCCCGCGGCCCGGAACCAAGCCCCGCACCGGAGGGAAGCCGTGGCAGGGCGGCAATCAGCGCCAAGCCACCATTAACCGCTCGGATAAAACCAGCCATTCCGGGCCGGGCGGTTCGCGGGGGAAGAAAGCCGGGCGAAAAGGCCAGCGCCGCGCCATAAAAGTGGAATCCGGCCAGCGCCAGCACACCGTGAGCTTGCGAGCCGTGGCCATCGCGCTTTTCGCGATCCTCGCCATTATTATTGTGACCCCCACGGTTTCGCGTTTCTCAGAACAGCAGCATGAATTGCGGGCGGTGCGCGCGGAGCTGGAAAATGTGCAGCAGCACACCCGCGAACTCGAAGTGGAAAAAGCCCTGTGGAACGACCCGGATTACGTGCGGGCCCAGGCTCGGGTGCGGCTTGGCTACGTTGTTCCCGGCCAGCGGCTCTTCGTGGGCGCGGATCCGAATGAGGGCACCGCCCAGGAGCAGCTGGAAGAACGCGTGGCCACCGTCAATCGGGAACGCCGCGCGAATACCCCGTGGTACATTACCGGCTGGGATTCCATCACCATCGCGGGTAATTCTGTGGACGGGCAGATCGATAACCCGGACGAAGCCCCGATGTATACGCCGCCCACGCCGCAACCGCAAGATGCCACGCAGCCGGCAGGTGAAACACCGGCGGACGGCTCGGCTCCCGCCCCGGCAGAACAACCCGCAGAACCGCCCGCAGAAGAACCCGCGCCGGAAGACGCCGCAAACCAGGCCCCTAATACCGCGCCTGCCCAAGATACCGCGCCCGCCCCCGAAGGAGAATAAGCATGACCGATGTCCTCACCGAGCGCGACGTCACCCCGGAGCTCCTCACCCGCATCGCCGCGAACGCCACCCCGCTGCGCCCCACCGACCGCGCCGAGGTAGCCGCCCAGCTCGGGCGCGTCCCGCGCGGCCTCGTCGGCATCGGGGCACGCTGCGCCTGCGGCCGCCCCGCGGTCACCATCACCCTGCCGCGCCTCGGCCACGGCGAACCCTTCCCGACCCTCTTCTACCTGTGCCTGCCCTACCTGGTCAAAGAAATTTCTCGCCTGGAAGCGCGCGGGGAAATGGCCACCATGACCGCTGCTTTATCCGACGACGCCGCACTGCGGGCCGCCCACCAGGCAGCCCACGAATCCTATATAGCGCGCCGCTCCCTGCTCGGTGAGGTCCCGGAAATTGCCGGGGTATCCGCCGGGGGCATGCCCGAGCGGGTCAAATGCCTGCACGCGCTGGCCGGCTACGCGCTGAGCGCGGGGCGGGGAGTATGCCCGCTGGGGGATCGTGCCCTTGACCTCGTCGGTTGGGATGGCACCACCTGCCACTGCGAGGACGTGCTTAATTCCCGCGATGATGAAACCAGCGCGGCAGCACACTAGAAAGGACATAGAACCGACCATGGCGGTTTCAGCTACCTCCACTCCTACCACGCCTGCGCAGCGGGTTGCCGGCATCGATTGCGGCACCAATTCCATCCGCCTCCTCATCGCCGACGTTCCCGGAAAAGACGGCAGTTCCCTGAGCGATATCACCCGCCAGATGGAAATTGTGTACCTGGGCCAGGGCGTGGATGCCACCGGGCACTTCGCCCCCGAAGCTCTTGAGCGTACCCTCAACCAGGTTGATATATACGCGCGCCTGTGCCGGGAAGCGGGAGTGACCTCGATTCGTTTCGCTGCCACCTCCGCCACCCGCGATGCCTCCAACCGGGCGGACTTCCTCGATGGGGTAGTGGCCCGGATCGGGGTGCGCCCCCAGGTGCTCACCGGCACCCAAGAAGCCCAGACCTCTTTCTCCGGCGCAATTTCGGCGCTGAGCTCACCGGCCTCCCCGGTACTCCTCATTGACCTGGGCGGTGGCTCCACCGAACTCGTGCTCGGGCGCGCGGACGGCAGCGTGATCGCCAGCCACTCCATGGATATTGGCTCGGTGCGGATGCGCGAACGCCACCTGCGCCACGATCCACCCACCCCGGCGGAGCTAGAAAGCGCCCGCGCCGATATCCGCGCGGCCTTGGACGAAGCAGAAAAGCACGTTCCCCTCGGGCAAGCCGAAGAGGTGGTCGGGGTGGCCGGTACCGTCACCTCGGTAACCGCCACCTGGCTCGGGCTCGATACCTACGATTCGGCGGCCGTGCACGGCACCGCGATGCCGCTCGCCGATATTGAGAAGGTTACCGACTGGTTTATCCACGCCACCCTGGAAGAACGCGCCGCGCTCGGCTTTATGCACCCGGGGCGTGCCCCCGTGATCGGAGCCGGGGCGCTGGTCTGGCAAGAAGTGGTGCGCCGCATCGCCCAGCGCCGCGCCGCCGCGGGTCGCCCGCTCGCCACCATCACCACCTCGGAACACGACATCCTTGACGGCCTGGCCCTCTGGGCCGCTCGCGAACCCCAGCCTCCCGCCCGGCCCGCCGTTTAGGCGGCCGAGTCCGCGCTGCCGCGGGCGGCGTCGTCGTGCAAGGTACCGGAAGCGCGGTGATGCCGCACCCGTATCCGGGTAGCGAGCGCCCCGAGAATCACAGAAAGTAACGTGCCGAGGAGTACGCCCACGCGCGCGTGGGCTTCGTGCGGGTCGGTGGGCGCGAAGGAGAGCTGCGCGATAAGCAGCGAGACCGTGAAGCCGATTCCGGCCAGGATCGACATGGGGAAAATATCGCCCAGGTGCAGGCCCTCGCCCAATTTGAGGCGGAAGACTTTCACGAAAAGCCAGGTGCCGCAGAAAATTCCGATGCATTTGCCCAGCGGGAGGCCCAGGTAGATGCCGATAGCGACCGGGTCGGCGAGCAGCGCGGTGATCCCGCCGGCCTCGGTAATATTCACGCCCGCGGCGAAGAACGCGAAAATCGGCAGCGCAATCCCGGCCGACCAGAAAATCAGCCGTTCGCTATAGCGTTCCGTGAGCGGGGTGTCGTCCGCGTCGGTGGTGGAGGTGGGGATCATGAAACCGAGGACCACCGCGGAAATCGTGGCGTGCACGCCGGCGCGGAAGAAGCAGTACCAGCACACCAGCGCCAGCGGCCACAGCAGCCACCAGCGGTTCCAACCTTTCCAGCACAGTAGGCCGAAAAGCGCCGCCACCAGCAAGCCGCCGCCCAGGAAGAGGAAATTGACGCCGTCGGAGAAGAAAATCGCGATGACGATAATTCCGCCCAGATCGTCGGCCACCGCGAGCGTCATGAGGAAAATACCGGCGGCTTTTGGCAGCCCTTTACCCACCAGCGCCAGCACCCCGAGCGCGAAAGCAATATCGGTGGCCACCGGAATGGCCCAGCCATCATAAATATGTGCGCCGGAAATCGCCTGGGTGGCGCAATACACCCCGATGGGGCCGAGCATGCCGGTGAGCGCGGCCAGCACCGGCAGGGCGGCTTTGCGCGGGTCGTTGAGGGAGCCGATGGTGAATTCCTGTTTGAGTTCCATGCCCACCACGAAGAAGAAAAGCGCGAGCACGAAATCCGCGGCCCAGTGCGCTAAATCGAGGTGGAGCCCTAAGCTCTCCGGCCCGATTTTTGTGGCGGCCAGCGCGAAATAGGTATCGCGGCCCGGGGAATTTGCCCAGATGAGCGCCACGAGCGCGGAAATCACCAGCACCAGCCCGGCAAAAGATTCATTGCGCAGCGCCTGGCTGTAACGCGTGACCGGTGCGGCGAGTTTCCCCACCCGGCGCAGCCCGGTGCGGAGCTTGCGCTGCCCGGTTTGCGCGGTGGTTTCCGGAGTTTCGGCGCTTTCGGCGGTGGCGGATTCGTGCGCGGTGGTGTCGCGGTTCTCGCGCTGTGTCATTCCCTCTCGATTCTGTCTGCCCAGGTTTTGGTGGTACGACGGCGCAGCTACCGGCGGGCGGCCCTCGACGCAGGTAAAGCCGGTGAAGCGACGCGCTTAGGATCCCTCCTACTCTACAGGGTGGCGCAACAAGGTAGTATTCTAGGGATGTTCATACGCGCCCGTTGGGCTCGCATGTTCAGCCCCCGTAGCCCAATTGGCAGAGGCACCCGACTTAAAATCGGTTCAGTGTCGGTTCGAGTCCGTCCGGGGGTACTGATGGAGGAAACCGAGAAGTCTTTCAGGAAAAATTCAGGCAGGGGCTTGAGAATAACCCTGGAGACGATATTGGACGAGTTATAACCAAGTTTGTACATGACCTGGATGCTAACCGGACGATGGTCGCGTCTGACAGTAGGCGGGCCGCCTATCCGGCGGTCCACCACAATACAGGAGGGTATTTTGTCGAATCCCGTGATGAGTAACAACCCGTATTTCCGCAAGGGTGCTGCCACACCGAACCAGCAGTTCCGCGGTGGCAATATTGCAACGGAACCGCGCCAGGGTTACCAGGCCGGCCCGGGTGTTTATGAACAGCCGAGCGGTTACGGTACGGAGCAGCCCGGCTGGTACAACCAGTACGGCTTCGATCAGCAGGGCTCTGGCCAGGCGTATCCGCAGCAGGGCTATAACCAGTACGCGGGCGGCTCCGGCCAGCCCGGTACTTTCGGGGCTCCGGCAACTGCCACCATGACCTACGACGATGCCATGGTGAAAACCGCGATTCTGCTGGCGGTCTCCATTGTTGCCGGCGCGGCTACCATGCTCTTCGTGCCGCTGGATTCGGCGATGATGCTCGCGATTCCGGCTTCCCTCATCGCTTTCGCGGTGGGCATGTTCGGGGCCTGGCGCCCGATGGTCGGCCCGGGTATTTCCATTGCTTACTCCCTGTTCCAGGGTGTGGCCCTCGGTGCGATCACCAATGCTTTTGACACTCTCTACCCGGGGGTGGCCTTCCAGGCCATTCTGGGTACCGCGATTGTGGTGGGTGTGGCGGTATTCCTCCACATGTCCGGGAAGGTCCGCACCACGGCCAAGGGCCGGCGGGTGGTCCTCACCATTATGATCGCCTACATTATCTTCGGCTTCGTCAATCTCATCCTGATGCTGACCGGCGTGACCAACTCGCTGCGCAATATTACGGTGGGTGGCTTCCACCTGGGGATCATCCTCGGGCTGGTCATGATCGCGGTGGCCGGCTACGTGCTCATCTCCGATCTGGAAACCGCCAAGCTCGCGGTGGAACGCCACGCCCCGAAGGAATTCGCGTGGACGGCAGCCTTCGGCATCGTCATGACGGTGCTATGGATCTACCTCGAAGTGCTGCGCATCGTGGCCTACCTGGCCGCCTCCTCGCGGAACTAAGAGAATCGCGGAACTAGCCAGTACCGCGGGCAGGATTAGCCCCGGGGAACTGGCAGTACTGCGGAACTAAGGCTGATAGCGATAACGAAGGCCGGGACGGATGTTTCTCCGTCCCGGCCTTCGTGGTTCCGTGTGGCGTTATTCGGGGGATGGCCCGACCCGGTAGCGCTATGGCCCGGTGCTAGCCGAGCCGCCGGCCGCGGGGCTGCTAGCCGAGCGGGCCCGCGCCCGGGAGCGGGCAGGCGATCCCGGTGCGCGCATGGCACTGGTAGCCGTTGGGCACCTTATGGAGATACCCCTGGTGTTCTTCTTCGGCCAGGTAGAAAGGCCCGGCGGCCAGCGCCGGCACCACCTCCGTCACAATAGCGCCGCGCCCGGCCTGGCGAAGCACATCTTCATAGCCGGCAATCATGGCCCGGGCGGTGCGCTCCTGGGTGTCCGTCGTCGTAAAAATAGCGCTGCGATACTGGGTGCCCACGTCGTTTCCCTGCCGGTTCAGCGAGGTGGGGTCATGGGACTCGAAGAAAAGCTGGAGCAACTTTTCCAGCGGAAGCTCGCGCGGATCAAATACCACCCGCACCGTTTCCGCGTGCCCGGTGCGACCCGTGCACACCTCCGCGTAGGTGGGATTCGGTGTGGTGCCGCCCATATAGCCAACCGCGGTGCTCAGCGCGCCCGCCTCCCAGGCCAGCTTTTCCGCGCCCCAAAAACACCCGGAAGCCAGGTAGATGAGCTCCTCGCCCGGGCCGGGTTCGGCAAGGACGGGCGTGCCCAGAACAACATGCGGCGCCGGATTCGGATTAATCGGGTCGGGCCGGCCCGGCAGTGCGGGGGTAGCAGATAGATTCACGATCAGCTCCTTAGCTCTCTGGTCGCGCCCTAGCGTTCTGGCCTTCTAGCCTTCGTAGGGCTTGATATCGAGAATTTCGACCTTGACGGGGCGGCCCAGGCGGTTCTTGAAGGTGGTTTTCTCCCCCTTCTTCAGGCCCAGGATCGCCTGCCCGAGCGGCGCGCTCTCCGGATACACTTCCATTCCCACAATATCCGCGGCTTCGCGCGAACCGAGGAGGAAGGTTTCTTCCATCCCGCCAATCGTGGCCGTCACAACCGTGCCGGAAGCCACCTCATCACCCGAGGGTGGCTCGGATACGTGGGCGTTTTCCAGCAGCGCGGTCAGCTCCACGATCCGCCCCTCCAGCTTCGACTGCTCTTCGCGAGCCGCCTGGTAGCCGCCGTTCTCACGCAGGTCGCCCTCCGAGCGCGCCGCTTCGATCTTCTTGGCGATCTCCGCGCGCTGCACGGTAATCATGTCATTGAGTTCGGCCTTGAGGTGCTCGTACGTTTCGGGGGAGAGCCAAGCCCCCTTGGTGTTTTCAGACATCTCTTCTCTTTCTCGTCACGGCGGGCGGGTGCTCCGCGCACCTGCCCGGTTGGTCATTCTGTTATGAGCCCGCGCTCGCGCGGCGCAGCTCGGCACGCCTTCGTGCGGCGATGCGGTTGCGGGGGCCCGAGCGCTGGGCGCGGGTGGGACGCCCCACTCGGATAAAAAAATTCATGCCCTGACAGGCATGTTTCTCCGGCTAAGCATACCAGCCTTCCGGGCGATGCAACATGACCCTGGATTTTCTGCTGGCGGGGGCCGCGTTCCACTCCGCTACCACCGCGGGGCAGCGCGCGGGCCTCCTTGGTAGAGTAGCGCGGTGAATCGGGCTGGTGCCGCCGCGCCGCGAAAACGCGGCCGCGAGCCCGCATCGATTGCCAGAAAGCCCGCGCGATAAGCGCCAGCGCCAGCACCAGCTGCGGAAGAGCACCAGCTGCGGAAGGAGAAGGATGATGGACGAACGCCGCCTCCTCTGCGTCCACGCCCACCCGGATGACGAATCATCGAAAGGCGCGGCAACCATGGCGAAATACGCCCGCCTCGGCCGGGTACGGGTGGTCACCTGCACGGGCGGCGAACGCGGGGATATCCTCAATCCTTTATTCGACGACGCAGCTCTGGCCGGGCGCACCATGGCGCAGCTACGCCGGGAAGAAATGGCTGCCGCTGCCCGCATCATCGGCATTGAGCACGTTTTCCTCGGCTTTGTGGATTCCGGGCTGCCCGAGGGCTACCCGGATGCGGAGCTCCCCGCCGATAGTTTCGCCCGGGCCGCGGACGCGGATGTGCACCGCGCCCTCGTGGCGCAGATCCGCGAGTTCCGCCCCCAGGTGGTGACCACCTATGACGAAAACGGTGGCTACCCGCATCCCGACCACCTGCGCACCCATACCGCCACCCTCGCGGCGGTGCGGCTGGCGGGGGAGCCGTGCTGGCCGGAGCTGGGCGAGCCCTGGCAGGTTTCCAAGCTGTATTACGACGCCAATCTTTCTTTCACCCGGCTCACCACCTTGCACGAAGCAATTCTTGCGGCCGGCCGCACCAGCCCTTTTACCGAGTGGCTGAAAGAGGCCGCGCAATTCCCGCGCCCGCGGCATGCCGCAAGCACGCGGGTCGGCGTCGTCGCATATTTCCCGCAGCGCGACGCGGCCATGCGCGCGCACGCCTCCCAAATTGACCCGAACGGGCTGTTCTTCGCGGCGCCGCGGGACCTGGAGGCGCAGGTGTGGCCGCATGAGGACTTCTACCTGGCGGCTTCCACCGTGGGCCCGGCGCCCGCGGAGGGGGAGACGGATCTGTTCGCGCGGGTGCCCGGGCTGGAGAGCGAAGAGCAAGCGGCGGCGCGGTACCGTTAACCACCCCGCGCAACCAGGCCTGAGCCCGCAACCGCTATTTACTGCCCGTTCCCGACCCGCTCCCCGGCATCCTTGCGGGAATCCCGGGTGATAAGCATTTCTACGCCATTCCGATAATCTTCGGATTCGGCGGCAACTTCCTCCGCTTCCTTGCGCAGTTCCTCCGCGGAGAGCTGCGCGGTGTGCCGCGGCATGGTGGCGAGCACCTGCTCGGCCTGGGCGCGCGGATCCCAACAGACCTCAGGCCAGCGCGGGGCCAGCCGGGCGAGCGCCTGGGCAAGGAGCTCGGTCACCGCGAGGCGCGCGAACCATTTGCGATCCGCCGGCACCGCATACCACGGCGCGTACTCCGTGGAAGTGCGCTCGAACATAGCCTGGTAGGCATCCATATAGGCAGGCCACTGGGCACGCGCCTCCACATCGGAGGGCGAATACTTCCAGTGCTTATCGCGGCGCGCCAGCCGGCGCAGCAGCCGCAGCCCCTGCTCCTCGTAGCCGATAAGCAGGGCGACCTTGACGAGCGTATAGCCCGCATCCACCAGCTCCCGCTCGAATTCATTGATTTTTTCGTAGCGCGCTTCAATTTCCGCGGGCGTGGCGAGCTCATCAACCTTCCCGACCAGCACATCCTCATAATGCGAGCGGTCAAAAACCCCGATCATGCCGGCCGGCGGTAGCGCGCGCCGGATCCGCCACAGAAAATCGTGGGAGAGTTCCTCCGCGGTGGGCACCCCGAAAGAGCGCAGATGTACGCCCTGCGGATCGACCATGCCGAGCACGTGCCGGCAAATCCCGCCCTTCCCGGCCGTATCCATGCCCTGCACTACGAGCAGCACCCGCCGCTCGCCTCCCTGACGCGCTTCAGCATAGAGACGTTCTTGCAGCTCAGCCAGCAGCTTCCCGCGCTCTTTCATGGCGGCTTTCCCGGCCTTTTTATCCCCGTGCCAGCCCGGCGTGGAACCGGTATCAACCGACGCTATCTGAAAACCCTCCCGAACTCGCAGCGCAATCCCGGGCGCCGTGCTCCAGGTGCCGGCGTGCTCGCGCGCCTCCGGGTTCTTCTTTTTACTCATCCGTGCTCCTGTGCGTTGTTGTTTCGTGTGGTGCTGGGTACCAGTCTAAAGGAGGGGTACGACGCCGCCGCGGCCCTCCGGGCCGCGGGATCGGCCAAGCGGGCTCGCTAGGCACGCAGGTTGAGGAGCGCTCAGCGCGTTGAGCTCTGAGCTGACCGTGTGCGGCGCGCGCTCACTAGGCGACGGCGAAGAGAGTGAGCCAGACCGCCACCGCATGGCAGGCGTAGCCGGCGACTGTTCCCGAATGGAAGAATTCGTGGAATCCCCAGGTGCGCGGCCAGGGATTGGGCCAGCGGAAAGCGTAGGCGAGCGCGCCTACCGTGTAGCAGATGCCGCCGGCAATAATGAGCCAAACGATGCCCGGGCCACCGGCCTCCCACATATCCGGGAGGAACCAGATGGCCACCCAGCCGAGAGCAATATAGAGGGGAACATACAGCCAGCGCGGGGCGGCCGGCCAGAAATTGGAGAGCGCGATCCCGCCGAACGCCCCGCCCCACACAATGGCGAGCACTAGGGCGGCGGTACTGCCCGGCAGCAGGGCGAGGGAGAGCGGAGTGTAGGTTCCAGCAATGAGCAGGAAAATATTCGAGTGATCCAGGCGGCGCAGAATCGCGTGGACTTTCGGCCCCCAGGATCCCAGGTGATACACCGCGGAATGCCCGAAGAGCACCACGGCGCTCAGCCCGAACACAATGACTCCGATGGTGAGTGCGGCGGTGGGTGCAAAAACAATCTGGACGATCATATTCGCCAGCGCGAGCGGGGCAATAATGGCGTGCTGCCAGCCGCGCAATACTGGCTTCGGTAGCGCCGATGCGGGCAGGCGCCGCCGGGCGCTGCGTGCGCTGGACCGCGCTACCGCGGGCTGTGCCGCCCCGGCCTTCGATGCGCCGGTTTTCTTCTCACCACGAGTCGCACCGCGAGGCGCGGGGGAATCACTACCGCGGTGGCGTTCGCTAGTGGCGTGACAAAGACGGGTCATGGTGCTCCCCACGTAATCGGTGTATGCCTCCGGGGTGTCCGCAGGCCGGCACAACGCGGCGGTGGGTGAAGCGGGACGTGTGGCTCCGGTTCCCCACACCGGTCTGAGCCGCTGGCGCAAGTGTACGCTGCTTGCCTGAGTATTTTCCGGGTATCTTTTCCTGTTCGCTCAGGATGGGCGGGCTACAGTTAAACGGTTAGGCAGCTAGTCGTGGCGCGTGATCGGCGCGGCTCGGGCCGGCGCGGCTTAGGTTGCCCTGGCTAGAACGAGGGAGGGAGACAGCGTGGGGATGTCATCATGGCTCTACGCCGCATACGAACGCCGCTTGGTGCGGGAGCTGGCCGGCAAACGCATGCCGCAGCACGTGGCCATTATGTTGGATGGCAATCGGCGTTGGGCGCGTGAGCTGGGTGAATCTGCCACGTTCGGGCATCGGGCCGGGGCCGAGCGCATTGCCGAGGTGCTCGGCTGGTGCGAAGATGCCGGCATTGAGGTGGTTACTCTGTGGCTGCTCTCCACTGATAATCTCTCCCGGGCGGCTGAAGAAGTAGGCCCGCTGCTCACCATCATTTGTGAAACTGTTGAAAATCTGGCGCGCTCGGGTCGTTTCCGGTTGGTCGCGGTGGGTAATCTTGATCTTCTTCCTGAGGAGTACGCCCAGCGCCTGCGTGCCGCCGCGGCGAGTACTGAATCTTGCCGCGGTTTACACGTGAATATCGCGGTGGGCTACGGCGGGCGCCAGGAAATTACCGACGCGGTGCGTTCCTACCTGCGCGATGAGGCGGCAGCCGGGCGCAGCCTCGCGGAGGTCGCGGAAGATTTTTCCCTCGCGGATATTACCGATCATCTCTACACCCGCGGCCAGCCCGATCCGGATTTGGTTATCCGCACGAGCGGGGAGCAGCGCATGAGCGGCTTCATGCTCTGGCAGTCCGTCCACACCGAGCTGTATTTCTGTGAAACCTACTGGCCGGATTTCCGGCGCGTGGATTTTTTGCGCGCGCTGCGTGACTATACGCAACGTGACCGGCGCCGCGGCCGCTAAGCTGCGAGCACGTGGCCGCGGCCGGAGTGGGGCGTTCACACCGAAAGGTGCGCTAAATAAGCCCTTCGCGGCTTTGGTATTCGAAGAATCCTTCGCTCAGTTCGTTGCGGGTCAGTGGCTCCCAGCCGGCATGCGCGGTCATGAGGCTGCGCGCGGTGGTGGCGAAAGCACCCACGGTATACAGGTGTGACATGGACATGGTGGCCAGGCCGGGGCTTGCTTCCCGTCCGAGCAGACTCACCCGGTCCAGAGTGTCGATGGTGGTTGCTATAAAAGCGCTGCGAGCCCCGGCCACGTCCACGAAGGGGCGCGGGAGGGATGCCACGTGGAGGCGGTCACCCGAAGCGGTGATCATGAGCGCGGCACCGTCCTCAAGAAGAATGGCGACGAGCCGCGGCCCGAAACTAAACCAGTGTTCGGCCACCGCGGCGAATTCGTTTTCGGGGCCGCTAATACCGTAAAGCAGCCGGATGTCTTTTGAGGTTGCGACGACGACGTCACTTAGCTGCAAGAAACTTTCGGCTTGAATACGGACTCGGTCCAGGTTGCGGGCCCGGGGGTGGCGCAGCGCCGGCGAGTAAATGATCGTGGAGGTGGAGCGGCATACTCGCAGCCATTCGCGCACGGTGTGGGCCGCGGGCATGGCATGGCAGGCGTCTCCACCGAAAATGGTGGCGGAGGGGCTGAAGAGATCAAAATCGAGTTTGCGGGCGCCGCGTTCTGGAGCTGGCAAAATATCCCAGCTTTCTTCCGGGTCTGCGTGTGAGTCCCCGTAATGAGCATCGGTGAAAGCCGCCGGGTGCGGGGTGGGCAGGCCAGAGGTGAGAGCTGCGCTGACCGAGTTTGAGGCAGCGCTGACCGGGGATGAAGCCGCGCTGAGCGGATTTGAGGCAGCGCTGACCGGGCTTGTGGCGGGGCGCAAGAGGAGCTCGACACCGTGGGCAGCGGCGTAATCGCGTACGACTTGCGGGTCGGAAGCCTCGGAAATATTGGTGACCATCCGAACTTCGCGAGCCAGGTGGGCTAGATTGACAGCCACCTTAAACATGGTGCCGGCGCGAAATGGGGTCTCCGCTTCACGCTGGTTGGCGATGGCATCGCCAATTACGAGAATCGTCATGCGAAATCCTCGGGGTGGCGAGTGAGCGGGGTGGTATCCAGGCCTGTTCCGTCCGCGAATTCTTCCGGATCGAAATCATCGTCATCTTCGCCGGCCGCGGGTTCCGCAGTGGAGGGTGGTGCGGCGGCGGGGGCACCAGCGGGAGCGCCGACGGGGCCACCAGCGGGTGTACCGGCAGGACCACCCGCGGGAACGGAGGCGCCGCGCGGGGTGGCGGGTGCGGGTGCCGTTTCAGCCACGGCTTCCGGAGCTGGCTGAATAGCCGGTACATCTTCAGCGCGTACTTCGCGCACCGCTTCCCGCAGGGCTGCCACTCGATCCTCCTTGGAGGCCTGCGGCGAGATCGCGGGTGCGGGTGCTTGATAGCCACCCGTGTGCGTTGCGGCCGGCGCGGCCTGGTTCACAGGCGCGCCCTGGTTCACGGGCGGGGTCCCTGTGGCAGGAGCAGCGGCGGCTGCCGGTTGCGGGGCTGCCATCGGAGCAGCCGCGAGGCTTTCCCCGCGTTCGGCAGCATCGATCCGGGCCGCAGCGCCATCAAGCCAGCTTTGGCAGTGGCGAGCTAGGGATTCGCCAACTTCCCACAAGCGCAGGGATTCTTCGAGGGGAATGGAGCCCTGTTCTAAGCGGGAGACGATATCAACCAGCCGGGCCCGGGCATCTTCGTAGCTGAGGGTGGCCACGCGCGCCTCAATATCTTCGCGCGGGTGGGGTGCGGAGGCGCCGGGTATCTGAGGGCCGGGTGATCCGGGTACCTGGGACGCGGAGGCGCCCGCTGCGTGGGGCTGGGAGGAGCCCGGCGCTGGCGCCGGGGGTGTGAATCCCTCAGGAGTGGTTCCCTTAGCTGCCATGCGCGCTCCCTTTCACTTCGAGATGGAGGCTTCCCGCGGCCAAAATGGCACGCAGGTGTTCTCCGATTCGGACATCGTTTTCTTGTGAGACTACTCTGTCATCCTCGCTTAGGATAACCGAATACCCGCGCTGCAGTGTGGCCTGGGGGGAGAGGGCCCGCAGCTGGGAAAGCAGCGAGGAAATATCTTGGGAATTGGAGGCCATATCGCGCCGAATATGGGCCCGCAGCCAGGAGCGCAGCGAATGAATATCCTGTTCGCGTACCTCCACCATGGTGCGGGGGCGGGCCAGTACCGGCCGGGCGCGTAATGCTTCGAGTTCCTTAGTGGCGCGTTCCACCCGGTGGCGCATGCCCTGGCGCAAGCGGCGTACCGCCGCCTGCACGCCTTCACGTTCAGCTTCCCGATCCGGGACGATGCGCTTGGCGGCATCCGTGGGGGTGGAGGCCCGCAGATCCGCCACATAATCGCTGATGGGATTATCTCCCTCGTGCCCGATAGCGGAGACCACCGGAGTGCGGGTGGCCGCAATCGCACGCACAAGGTGCTCATCGGAGAAGGGAAGGAGATCTTCCACGGAACCGCCCCCGCGCGCCAGCACAATAACATCCACCCCGGGATGGGCATCGAGTTCACGCAATGCGGGAATCATCTGGGCCACGGCATCCCGGCCCTGGACCGCTACTTCGCGTACCTCGAAACGAACTCCGGGCCAGCGCAGCGAGGCGTTAATAATGACATCCTCTTTGGCTTTGGTATTGCGCCCCACAATAAGACCCACCGCGCGCGGTAAGAAGGGGAGCGGCTTTTTCCGTTCGGGTGCGAACAGGCCTTCGGCGGCGAGTTTGGCTTTCAGGGCTTCCAAACGGGCCAGAATATCGCCCACGCCCACCGGGCGGATTTCCTGTGCCCACAGGGAGAGCGAGCCATTACCGGTATAAAAATCCGGGACCGCCCACACCACCACCCGGCTTCCGGAGGTGACGGTTGCGGGAAGCAAATGGCTGAGTATTTTCACCGTCATGGAGACGTTTTCTTCCAGATCCCGCAAGGTGAGGAACTGGACTTTGGCTCCGGGGCGGCGCTGGAGGGTAATGACTTCACCTTCCACCCAGAGGCGTGACATTTTCGCCACGTATTCCCGGATTTTTACCGAGAGGAGGCGCAGCGGCCACGGGTGATCCGGTGTTGTCTGCGCAGCCCGTTGCGGCAGGTTGGCGGGTACCGGAGTTGTTGAAGCCATATCAGTTATCGTGCCATGTTTTGCCCCGCACTGCTACGGGACAATCCGAGTTTCATGATCTTCTTCGCCGTCCAGTGCTTCCCGCAAAGCAGCATCGTGGAAACGTTTGACCTGGCCTTCTTCTGCGGCAATGGCCGGCGGGGTAGCAAAATCAGCATCGAGGCTTTCTAGGCGCCGCGCGGTGACCAGCACGCGCGTATCGAAAGAAGAGAGCGCCGAGTTGTAGTTCTTCACCGCTGAGGTAAGGGAATTCCCGAGCTTTTCCAGGTGGCCAGCCACCACCCGCAGCCGGTCCGTCATTTCCCGGCCCAGCGCAATAATATGCCCGGCTTCTTCGCTCACTTTGCTGGAGGCCCACAGCGTTGCCACGGTGCGTAGCAGCGCTAGCAACGAGGCAGGAGAAGCAGGGACCACCCCGAGGTTCAGGGCATCCTCGAGGAGGGGAGGATCTTCCCGCAGCGCTTCCGCGAGGAGGGATTCCCCCGGGAGGAACATGATGGTGATCCGGGGTGAACCCGGGAAAAGCGCGGGGTAATCTCGTTTGGCTAGCGCGTTCACGTGAGCACGCACCGCCTTGGCGTGCTGTTTGAGAAGATCCTGGCGCCGCGCGATTTCCTCCGCCGTGGTGGCCGGGGCGGCCTGAGCCTGGAGCATCGCGGTGAGGGGAACCTTGGCATCGAGGGGGAGATGAGCGCCGCCGGGCAGGTGGATAATCATATCCGGGCGCGATCCCGCCGCGCGCCCACCGCCCGCGGGCGCGGAAACCTGCTCCGAAAAATCAACGTGGGGGAGCATCCCGGCGGCTTCCACCACCCGGCGCAATTCCACTTCACCCCACATGCCGCGCGCGGAGGTAGAACTGAGCGCCCCGCGCAGCGCCTGGGTGGCTCGCGCCAGATCTTCCTGGGTGCGCGCCGCCGCGCTGAGCTGGGTGCGGATTTCGGTGCGCTGCTCACCTTGGAGAACCTGCACATCCCGAACCCGCTGTTCCATCACCTCAAGCTGCTGGGTAATAGGAGCCAGGGAACGCAAAATATCGTTATCGGTTTTAGCCCGGGCGATGAGCCCGTTATTTTCCTCCTCTAAACGATCCGAACGAGCCTGGGCGGCCGCCAGCTGCGCCCGCGCCGCTCCGGCATCGCGCTGGGCTTCCTCCAGTTGCTGGCGTACCAGTGCCAGCTCCCGGCCCGAAACCGCCCCGCCCGAGCGCACCCGCGCGCTCAAGAACCCCAGGGCGAAACACGCGCATCCCACCGCGATAAGAGCACCTAGAACAATCGAAATATCCATAGCGGTATTCAAACATCCACCTACGACAGAAAAATGGGAGGGAAGCGGGCTGGCGGCGTCGTCGCCCCTTGTTCCCCGCAAAAAACTCTGATAGCTTTCAAAAAGCGGGGTATAACGCAGCTCGCATCAGAGTTAGGACGTACGGCTCCGCGGGCGGTGCCGCGAGGAAGCGGCGCCGGGGAGAAAGGAACACCATGTCTACTATCGTCGTGACCGGAATGGGCTCGGGTATTGGCGCTGCTTGCGGGCAGATTCTGGAAGAACGCGGGCATACGCCCGTCGGTGTTGATTTGCGCGGGGCAGAATTTGAAGCGGATCTGTCCACCCCGGAGGGGATTGCGGATGCCGTCGCTCGGGTGGTGGAAAAGTACCCGCAGATTGACGGGGTGATCGCGAATGCGGGCACCCAGAGCAATTCGCCTCTCGATCTCAAGGTGAATTACTTCGGCGCGCGCGATACCGTGCGCGCTTTCCTTCCCTACCTGGAAAAGGCGGAAAACGGGCGCGCGGTCATTACCGCCTCCTGCGCAAGTTTGCAGCCCAGCGATCCCAAGCTCGTGCAGCTGCTCCTCGATGATCAGCGCGAAGAAGCCCTCGCTTACGGCAAGGAGCTGGCTGATCAGGGTCCGATGCAGGGCTACGCCAATTACGCCTCCTCCAAGCGCGCTATTGCCACGTGGGTGCGCCGCGCGGCCGTGAGTGAGGAATTTGCCGGTCGGGGCGTGGGGCTCAATGCGGTGGGGCCGGGCGTGGTTGCCACCCCGATGACGAAGGAACTTCTCTCCACCGAGGAAGGGCGCAAGCAGGCATTCGGTGCGCTACCCGCCCCGTACCACGGCGCCTCGGAAGCTCGCGATATTGCCGACGCACTCGTTTTCTTCGTGACCGGCCTCTCGCGGACCATCACCGGGCAGATTCTCTATATCGACGGCGGCGCGGATGCGATTTTGCGCGGCGAAGATATTTGGCACGCCCCGAAGTCCATGGACGCGCCCGCGCGGTAGCCTCAACGGCCCGGTAGCGTGAACGCCCCGGTAACGCGGTAGCGCAACGCCGCAGCCCGGTAGTGCCGCGCCCGGATTGCGAGTCCGGGGAATAGCAGCCCGCCCTCCTTTCTCTTAGCTAGAATGGAGGGCGTGGCTTTAACAATTGGTATTGCAGGACTTCCCAACGTCGGAAAATCGACCCTATTTAATGCGCTCACGCGCGCAACGGTGCTCGCGGCGAACTACCCCTTCGCGACGATTGAGCCGAATGTGGGCGTGGTGCCCCTCCCTGATGCGCGGCTGACCAAGCTCGCCGAAATTTTCGGGTCGCAGAAAATTCTGCCGGCGACGGTTGATTTTGTGGATATCGCCGGGATTGTGCGCGGGGCCTCCAAGGGGGAGGGCCTGGGCAACCAATTCCTCGCCAATATTCGCGAAGCGGATGCGATTTGCCTGGTCACCCGCGCTTTTGCGGATCCGGACGTGGTTCACGTGGAAGGCCGCGTGGATCCGAAGGATGATATCGAAACGGTCACCACCGAACTCATCCTCGCCGATATGCAAACCCTGGAAAAGGCGATCCCGCGCCTGACCAAGGAAGTGACGGGGAAGAAAACCCCGAAGGAAACGCTCGATGCCGCGCAGCGAGCCTACGCGCTCCTCGAGGCGGGGGAGGTGCTCTCCAACCATGCCGCCGAATTCGACGCCGACACCCTGCGTTCCTTCCAACTCATGACCTCGAAGCCCTTCATCTACGTTTTTAATACCGACGACGACGGCCTCGCTGACACTGCCATGCAGCAGGAACTACGTGACTTTGTGAAACCTGCCCAAGCCATTTTCCTCGACGCTAAATTCGAAGCGGAACTGGTGGAACTCAGCGAAGAAGAAGCCCGGGAAATGCTGGAGGCCACCGGTCAGGAAGAATCCGGCCTGGACCAGCTGGCCCGGGTGGGTTTCGATACCCTCGGCCTGCAAACCTACCTCACGGCCGGCCCCAAAGAAGCCCGCGCCTGGACCATCCACAAGGGCGATACCGCCCCGCAGGCCGCCGGTGTGATCCACACCGATTTCCAGCGCGGCTTCATTAAAGCGGAGGTGGTCTCCTTCGATGACCTGGTGGAATACGGCTCGGTAGCCGCCGCTCGCGAACACGGAAAACTGCGCCAAGAAGGCAAGGACTACGTGATGCAGGACGGCGACGTGGTCGAATTCCGCTTTAATGTGTAGGTAGCGCGCGGGAATGGCCATGAATGTTGATATTGCGTTGCGTCCGGTACGTGAGGGCGACGCCGCAGCTATCGCGGCGGCCTTCGCTTCCCACCCGGATATGATCCGGCAGGGCAATATTACGGATCTGGCCGGTGCCCGCCGCTATATCGCGCGTATTTTGGAGGCCCCGGACTCGCAGCTGGCCTGGGTAATTGCCCGGGACGATAGCGATGAACTCATCGGCATGGTCCGTATCGATGCGGATTGGGATGAGAAAAACGGGTGGTTTTCCTATTGGCTGCACCACGACTACTGGGGGCGTGGGATGATGTCCCGGGCCGCGGCAGCGGTGGCGGATTGGGCTCTGCGTGAGTGCGGCTTGGAGCGCCTGGAACTTGGGCACCGGGTGAATAACCCCGCCTCCGGCGGGGTGGCCCGCGCGGCTGGATTCCTTAAGGAAGGCACCGAACGCGGGAAATTCCTGATCAACGGGCAGCGGATTGACGTTGATCTGTACGGGAGGCTGGCAAGCGATCCGCTGCCGCACTACCGCCCCGTCCCGTTTCGCGGATAACCAGCTCAGAACCTCTTCCCTCAAAAGTGTTTTTCGTTACACTTAAGGAGTTATGAATACCACGACACCTGAAGAATTTTCGGTGACAACTGCGCGGTTGCGGCTTCGGCTGCACCGGCCCGATGATGCGCCGTGGCTGCATAGCATTTACAGCCGCGAAGATGTCACCAGATACCTCATGACCGATGCCTGGAATCCCGAACGGGCGGTCAACGAAGCTGCCCAGCGCGCCCAGGCGCGGGATTTGCGCGGCCCGCAGGCCGCGCTCGCCGTCGTTATCGAACTTGATGCGCAACCCATCGGGGACGTGCGCCTGTGGATGACCGATCCGCAGCACGGCGTCGCGGAAATTGCCACCGTGCTCCACCCGGATTTTCGCGGGCACGGCTATGCTTCGGAGGCCATGAGAGCCATGATTCGCTACGCCTGCCTGGAGTGTGGGGTGCATCGCGTTGCCGCGCAAATGGATGCGCGGGATCGGGTCTGTGAGCTCATGCTCCAGCACGCGGGAATGTATAAGGAAGCGCATATGCGCCAGGATTTCTGGCTCAAAGGGGAGTGGACGGACACCATCGTCTACGCCGTGCTCGCCAGTGATCTGGACGAGGGTGCCGGTGGGGTGGCTGGAAACGGCAGCGCTGCGGAGGGCAGTACTGATCTATGTGCTGAAGCCAATGGCGATGTTGGAGCCGATGCTGAGGCGGGCGATGTTCGCACCGAGCTAAACGGGAGCGCCACATATCCGATTGAAAGGTAAATGAGTGATTGGTAATCTGGGTGTCGCTCACCTCAACGAAAGGACACTTATATGAAGATCGCCATTATTTCCGGATCAATTCGCGAGGGTCAGGCTACCGAGGGTGTGGCCGGTTACGTCGCTCAGCTCGCAGCCCAGCGGGCGGGGGAGGCTACGTACGAACTCGTGAATATCAAGGATTTTGATATTCCGCTGCTCACCAGCCCGGTGGTTCCAGCCGCGGCGAACGGCCAGTACGATCATCCGGCCATCCAGCGCTGGGCCGATACAATCAGCGAATTCGACGCCTTTATTTTCGTGACCCCGGAATACAACCACGGGGTGCCCGGGGCCTTCAAGAACGCGGTGGATGCGCTGGGTGTGGAGTGGATGAATAAGCCGGTTGCTTTCGTGGGGCACGGCTCCATCGGAGGCGTGCGCGCTATCGAGCAATGGCGCCAGATCACGGCTAATTTCAATATGCCCGCCATCCGCTCCGAAGTGAATTTCATGATGTTTGAGGATTGGACGGACGGCGCATTCACCCCGCTGGAACGCCGCGCGGGTGAAGTGGAAGCCGTGCTGAGCGGCCTCGAAAAGCTCACCGCTCAGCTAGCGAAGTAAAAAGCAAGAGGAGCGATCAGAGGACCCACGATGACACGTGCCTGCGCCGCAGCAATATGGCGGACGTGCGATTCCCCACTGGGACAGTTCGCCGTTGCGGCGCAGGCGCATGCTCTCATCGCGGTAGTACTTCCCGGGCGGCCGCGCCCGCAGGCAGTAACCGAACTAGAAGATGGTGAAGATCGGCGCCGGGCGGAGGGGCTCGCCGCGCGGGCCTGCGCCCAGCTCAGCGAATATTTCGCGGGGGAACGCACCTGCTTTACGCTCCCCACCGATCTGGTTCTTACCCGCGGGCCTTTTGCGGCCCGGGTGCAGCGCGCCCTGGCGGAGATTCCCTACGGGCAGACCCGCTCCTATGGCGAGCTTGCCGCCATGTTGGGCAACCCGAGGGCCGTGCGGGCGGTGGGATCGGCGTGCGCGCGTAACCCAATACCTATCGTGCTGCCGTGCCACCGGGTGCTTGCCGCGCGCGGTGGGCTGGGCGGATACGCGGGCGGGCTGGATATGAAAAAGGAGCTGTTGCGCTTGGAAAGCTCCCGCGTGGGCGCGTGCCCGCTCCGCTAGCTCATCAGCCGAGAAGCGGGAGAACCTCCGCAAGATCAGTGATGCGATAATCGGCATCGGCTTCCAGCTCAATACCGGGAGTTTCCAGGAGGGCACCGGCCACGCCAACTTTATGCGCCGTCGTGATATCGATAGGCCGATCCCCAATAGCGAGGGTGCGGGCCCGATCCAAGCTATGCTTGTTGAGCATATGGGTGAACATTGCCGGGTCGGGTTTACGCGGGAAGCCGTCCTCGGGGCAGACCATATCGGCAACCCGGAGATTCAAACCATCCAGGAGAGTGCGGGCACTCGCGCGATCCCGGTGCGTGACCACCACATTAATCCCCGGAACCGCGGCCAGCACCTCATGCACATGCGCCATCGCGGGCGGTGGCGTGATTTTCCACGAGTCTTTTAGCTCCTGCTCGCGCTCCCGAAACTCCGCTTCCGGAATCCCGAAACGGCGCGATAACTCGGTGATGGCCAGATTGGTGGAGCGGCGGGTGAGGCGCGCAACCTCCAGGAGGGAAACCTCCTGGCCGGAATCAAGAACCACCGCCTGCAAGGTGGCATCCACATGCGGGTAGGTATCCACCATGGTCCCGCCCATATCCCAAATAATGTTGTGGAACATAATCCTCCTCGCCTGGGCGCTGCCGCCGCGGGTATCGGCGTGCCTGGCCCGCGCACTTACCGGAGCGCTTCGCCCGCGCACTCCCTCCAGCCTAGCTAGTCACCGCCCCGGCCTGCTACGGACGTTCGGCGCGGCGCCCGGTTAGCCCGCCCAAAAACCGCCGGGGTTCCGCGCACATACCTGGGCGCCCGAGCGTCCGCACTGATCCCGGCGGTAAAATAAACCAGGTGAGCGGCCCTGTGCGCCCCGCGCCCGGGCCGCCCGCAAAGCTAGCATCGGATGAGAGGGACCGCCGTGCAGTATCTTCCCGAGGAATTTCACCTCACCGCCTCGGACCGGGCCACTATGACCGCGGATTTCCAGTATTTCCACGCCAATCCTGAGCTGTCTTTCCAGGAAGTGGAGACGTCGCGCGCGCTCCGCGCACGCCTGGAAGCCATCGACCTTTCCGGTGAGATCACCCGCCAGATCATCCCCGTGACCGATACCGGTTTTGCGTGCGTGCTGCGCAACGGCCCCGGCCCGGTGGTGGGCTACCGCGCGGATATGGACGGCCTGCCCGTTGCCGAGCGCACCGGCCTCGCCTACGCTTCGCGGGCCACCGGAATCGACGCCTCCGGGAAAAATGTGCCGGTCATGCACGCTTGCGGGCACGATTCCCATATGACGATTGCGCTCGCCCTCGCCCGGGTTTTCGCGGCGCACCCGCAACTGTGGCGCGGCACCATTGTTTTTGTTTTCCAGCCCTCGGAAGAAAACGGCCTGGGAGCACGCGCCATGGTGGAGGCCGGATTGTGGGAGAAAGCTCCGCGCCCGCAGATCATGTACGGCGGACACGTGGTGCCGCGCCCGGCCGGCTGGGTCAATCTCTATCCGGGTGGGGTGCTGCCCGGCTCGGACGGTTTCGAAATTATTGTGCACGGGGTGGGCGGGCACGGCTCGCAGCCCCACCGCGCCGTCGACCCTATTGTTATCGGTTCGGCCATCGTCACCCGCCTGCAAACAATCCGTTCCCGCATGACGGATCCGGACCGCAACGCGGTGGTGAGCGTGGGCGTATTCCAGGCCGGCAGCCAGGACAATATCATTCCGGACACCGCGCGCCTGTGCATTAATACCCGTTTCCGGGACGAGGAAACCCGCGCGATTATCAATACCGGTATCGAGCGGATCGTGCGGGCCGAGGCGCTCGCAGCCGGCGCCCCCGAACCGCTGATCCGCCAGATCCGCCAGGTGGATGCCACCGTGAACGACGACGCAGCTGTTGCAGCCTTGCGTGACGTGATCGGCGCGGAATTCGGGGAGGAAAATCTGGCCAGCGAAACTTTCGGTTTCAGTGAGGATTTCGCGGTGCTCGGCCAGGCCGCTGGCGCGCAATCGGTGTTCTGGCTCTTCGGTGGCTTTTCACCCGAGCAGCTCAACCCAGCCAGCGGGGAGCCGGCCTCGAATCATTCCCCGGATTTCTATGCCGATCCGGAGCTTTCCCTGGAGCCGGCCTATCGGGTGGGGGCCTGCGCCCTCTATTCCCAGGTGCGGGCGGATAACTAAGCCGGGGCGCAGGCGAGTTGCCGGGCGCGTGCCGCTGGCGCGCTACTCCCAGCTCACCGCCGCGCCAGCCCATTCCCCGAAACGCACCTGATCGGGGAAGCGGGTGCGCATGACCGCGATGGCTTCCGGATTGGCGTCAATGAGCAGGAAGTGACGGTTTAATTCGCGTGCCGCGGCACCGGTGGTACCCGAGCCGGCAAAGAAATCAAGGACCCGATCCCCGGGGCGCGAGGACGCGGTGATAATCCGGCGCAGGATCCCGAGCGGTTTTTGGGTGGGGTAGCCGGTTTTTTCTTTTCCGGTGGGGGAGACGATGGTATGCCACCACACGTCCGTGGGAAGTTTGCCGCGCGCTGCCTTTTCCTTAGTAACCAGGCCGGGCGCCATATACGGTTCGCGGTCTACATCTTCCGAGTTGAAGTAGTAGCTGGCCGGGTTCTTCACGTACACCAAAATGGTGTCATGTTTGGCGGGCCAGCGTTTTTTCGTGCGGGCGCCGTAATCGTAGGCCCAAATTATTTCGTTGAGGAAACACTCCCGCCCGAAAAGTGCATCAAGGAGCACCTTTGCGTAATGCGCCTCCCGGTAGTCCAGATGCAGGTAGAGGGTCCCGGAATCGGTGAGGAGCCGCCAGGCTTCTTCGAGGCGCGGCTCCAGGAAACCCCAGTATTCGGCGAAGCTATCGTCGTAGCCGAGTACCCGCTCCACGATTGTTTCGTAGCGTTGGCCTTTGAAACCGATCCGATCCCCGGTGGTGGAACGTCGGGTGACCACCGTGGAACGGCGCTGGGGCCGGCCGGTGTTAAAAGGAGGATCGAGGTAAATAAGCTGGAATGATTCGGCCGGTAGGGCCCGGAGTACCGGTAGGTTATCCCCGAACACCACAGCGTCCGTACCCGCATCATTCCACATATATGTCCTCACTTTCTTACCGCCGGCCCTCCCGCGCGGGCTAGCCACTATTCCTGGAGTGCACGCCCCGCAACCAGTTGTCCGGAAATTCCGAACAACTGGGGGGAGCCGCGCCCGGCGCCCGGTTAGCGCAGTCGCGTGCCATCCGCCAATTCGAAGAGCGTGCGCAGCACCGCCCCGTTACTGGAGCGCAAACCGCTGTGCTCGTGGGTGGAGGTCACGTACCGGTGAATCCCGGGAAGTAGCGCCCCCGTTTCGAGGGAGAACTCCAGGGGCACATAGGCGTCATTCACGTACACCGCGGCCGCCCCGCGTGCCCCCGATTCCCGCAAAGCTTCCGGGAAGTAGAGCTGCGGCCACTCCCAGGTGGCCAGTTTTTCAACTACATCTTTCCACGGTTGGAAAGCCGGGACGGTATCCGCCCATTCCGCCCACACGTGTTCGCCGTAAAGGAGCGAGGTATCGGTGCGGAAAGCTTCCGGTTGGGTGCGTTCCGCACTCCAATTGGTGACCACACCATCCGCGTAGGAAGATTCGTGCAGCACGTAGTAGAGCGGGTTACGCCCATCAAAAGGCATGGCCGCGGCCAGGTCATAACGGAAAGCTGTGGAGGCCGGATTCTTTTCCAGCAGGTAATACAGTTCCCGCCATCCGTTATCCGAACCGAGGAGGTGCCCAAGGGAACGCAGCCGCGAGGGCGAGACTATTTCCCCGGTGGGTAATTCGATAGAACCGCTACCCGCCAGCTCCACCAGCTCCCGTACTCGGTCGCGGTGCTCGGGGAAACGCCGGTAGTACTCTTCACTGTGCTCGCGCATCTTCTCCCACGTGAGGGAATAGACATCATCAGCGCTGCGGCGCACCGCGGTAAGCCCGCCGGTGAGGAAGGCCTGGTCGATATGTTCGGGCGCTACCGAAAGGTAATGCACGGTGGTGAAACCACCGAAGGACTGCCCGAGGAGATTGATTTTCTCCACCCCGAGTTCTTGGCGCAGCGCCTCGCAATCGCGCACGATGCCATCGGCACGCATATGGCTGAGGTATTCGGCCACCTCCGCGGTACTTCCGGTGCTGAGAATATCCTCCCCGACGGGTGTGGAGCGGCCCGTGCCGCGTTCATCCACGAACACAACCCGGTAGCGTTCCAGGGCCACGTTCAGCCAGGAGGGCTCCAGCGGGGAGAGGCTGGGCCGCCAGGCTTCATAGCCCGGCCCGCCCTGCAGATAGAAGAGATAGGGGAGGGATTCCCCGCCCGGGCGGGTGGCGATACGAGCGAACACCTCAATGGTGCGGGTATCTTCCCGATCCGCGGTGAGCGGGACGGTAAGGGTGAGTTCATCGAGGCGAAGCTGCTCGAGGTAGTGCGTTGTTGTCGTCATACTAGGAACGCTACCAGGCGCTTCGACATTCTCAGCGGGCGGGAGGCCCACGAGCGTCGCTTCGCGCCGTGAGCCTCCCGCCGAACCCGTGACCTTCCCTCCCGGGCCGTCATCTACACAATGACCTCGCGGGAAATCTCCACGGTGCGATCCGCCGGGAGGCTCTTCACCCAGGCCGGCGAAGCAGAATGCCGCGCGATGCGAGCGAAAAGCCAGGCTTGCCAGCGGGGCAGCTGCGGAATATCAACAGCACTGCCCGAGTCCGCACCGCCGCTAGCTGCGTCGTCGTTCTTCCCGCGCGAGCGGACCCCCAGGTGGCTGAGCACCCATTGGGCTTCGCTCAGCTTCCAGGAACCCCACCCGTATTCGCGCTGCGCCCATTCCAAGTCGGCCGGAATATTGCGGATATCCATGAAGCCGTAGCGCATCGTGAGGTGAACAACGCCCTCCACGCGCGGGCTCACCTGCGTGCAGGTAATGCGCTCGGTGCGCTCAATATGGGCCTGCGGGGCCGTTTTGATGGAGAGAATAATAACGTGGTCGCGCATACTGCGATGCAGCTCGGTGGTGGCCCGCAACGCCGCCGGGACCGTGGTAGCCAGGGAATGCGGATAAATAACCGTACCCGGAACTCGCCGCAGCGGGTTTTTCTGCAAGTGCGCCGCGAACTCCGCGAGGGTGCCTTCGGTGCGCGCCCGGGTGGCCGCCACTACCGCCTCCCCGCGCCGCCACGTGAGCATAACCACCATGAGAATGAGGGCGATAAGCAGAGGCAGCCAGCCACCCGTCACCAATTTCGCGGCATTAGCGGCGAAAAGAGGCACTTCTACCACTCCCAACACCACCGCCAGCGCGGCGCTCTGCCACCAGCGCCAGTGCCAGCCGATCACCGTGAGAGCCAGCAGCATCGCGGTGGTGAGAAGGAAATCGGTGGAGACCGCCAGCCCGTACGCGGAGGACAGCCGCGCCGAATCACGGAAAATCACCACCACGGCCGCCACCGCCGCTACCAGCAGCCCGGTAATATCCGGCAGGTAAATCTGC
The DNA here is from genome assembly GCF_051264595.1 of Actinotignum urematis. Classification (NCBI taxonomy): domain Bacteria; kingdom Bacillati; phylum Actinomycetota; class Actinomycetes; order Actinomycetales; family Actinomycetaceae; genus Actinotignum; species Actinotignum urematis. The sequence goes on from NZ_JBOZBG010000002.1 coordinate 143,908, forward strand.
CCCGCCCCGCTCGCGGAGGTATAGCGAATCCGCAGGTGGGGGAGGTAGCCGAGCCGGGAAGCCTGGCGGGCAATGGAGTAGGTCCCCGCGATCACCGATTGCGAGGCGATGACCGTGGCGCCGGTTGCCAGCAGCATGAGCACCAGGGCCCACTGGGAAGAAACCAGGTGGAAGAACGGATCGGCAATAGCCTCCGGGTGTTCGAGCAGCAGCGCGCCCTGCCCCAGGTAGTTACACACCAGCGCGGGCAGCACCACCGCGAACCACACCGCGGAAATGGGGCGCCGCCCGAAATGCGCGATATCGGCGTAGAGCGCCTCGGCGCCGGTCACCGCGAGCACCACCGCGCCCATGGCGAGGAAACCGATAGTCGGGTGCCTGCCCACAAATATCAGCGCCTGGTGCGGGGAAAGTGCCGCGATAATTTCCGGATGCGCGGCAATATGCGGGAGCGCGATCAGCGCTAGCCCCGTGAACCACAGCAGCATGAAGGGGCCGAAAATAGCGCCCACTCGCCCGGTGCCGTAGCGCTGCATCCAGCCTAGGGTGAGAAGAATCACCAGTGCGATGGGCACGATGAGGGTGGAGGGGAAGCTTGGCAGGGCCACCCGGATACCTTCGATAGCGGAGAGCACTGAAATGGCCGGGGTGATGACGGCGTCGCCGAAAAAGAGCGCCGCCCCGAACATGCCCGCCACCGTGAAAAGTGCCGCGGCGCGCGGCCTCCCACCGCTGAGGGTACGCAGCAGGGTGGCGAGGGCAATGATGCCGCCTTCGCCGTCATTATCCGCGCGCAACACAAGAATGACGTATTTGAAGGACACGATAAGAAGGAGCATCCACACCACCAGGGAAATCACTCCGTAAATCGAGGCGTCCGTAAGCGGAACGGCCCCGCCGTGCACGGTGAAAACCGCGCGCACAACATAGAGCGGGCTGGTCCCGATATCGCCGAAAACCACTCCGAGAGCGGCCAAACCAAGCCCGGCGCGGGCCAGGGCCCCGCCACGGTGGGCACTGTGTTCCCCACCGTCACGCCGCAGCGACGCAGCGCGAAAAATTTTTGTCATGAGCGGGAATCCTAGCCACCCTCGCTGACGAAAAAGCATCGAAAAGGTCCGGTGTGATGTTCTAGTCACCCGGTGTACCATCGTCCCAGGAAGCTAATCGTTGCGGTGAGGAGTTCAATAACAATGATGGCAATGCACGGTGGCGCCCAGCTCGCCAATAGCGGGGCGCAGGTCCTCGCCTGGGTGGTTATTAGCGTTTTGGTACTGGCCCTCGGGATTCTGCTGCTGTTCCTGGCGCGCCGCCACGCCGCGCGCGGCACCATGGAGGTCACGCCCGCGGAAGTTGCGGCCGGTGCCGTTTCGGAAAATGATGGGATGGGGAACGACGGCGCAGCTGAGGCCGCCGGCGAACCTGGCAATCACTAGACTGGGAGGCCATGAGCATGTCTGAGTTTGCTGAGTCCACGCCCGATGCCGCGCAGGCGGATACCACGCTGGTGGGTACCGCGCCAGCGGATCCGGCGCAGGTGCAGGGGAGTACCGCCGCCGATCGCCACGCCCGCGGATACGCGCAATTCATCGCGGCGTCCCCGTCCTCGTACCACGCGGCGGCGCAGCTAGCTCAGATTCTGGAAGCCCACGGTTTCACCGAGCAGCGGGAAACGGAAGCCTGGGAGGCGCGCGGAGCACGCTATGTGCGGCGCGGCGGGGCGCTCATCGCCTGGGTGAGCCCGCGGGGCGCGGGGAACGGTGAATTGGCGCCGTTCCGCATCCTCGGTGCCCATACGGATTCGCCCACCCTCAAACTCAAGCCGGCCGGAACATCCCGCCACGGGGGCTACACCCAGGTGGATATGGAGGTGTACGGCGGGCCGCTGCTCAATTCATGGCTCAACCGTGACCTCGGCCTGGCCGGGCGCATCACGGATATGGCCGGCCGGGAATACCTGGTGCGCACCCCGGCCTGCATGGTGATTCCGCAGCTCGCCCCGCATCTTATTTCCGGCAACCGGGATACCCTGAGCTTGGATCGCCAGCAGCATCTCCACCCGATATTCACCGGGGCGCGCGGGGATACTTACTGCGCCGCGGGCGCGGATTGCGCCGATAACGCTGCGCACGCGGATTGCACTGATAATGCTGCGCACGCGGAAGCCGAGGCGGACTCCAGCCTCGGCACCGATAGCGATCTTTTTGAAACCCTGGCGCGCTATGCCCAGCCTCGGAAGGACGGCCGGGAAGCGCCCGGCGCCGAATGGATCGGCTGGCATGATATTTACGCTTATGATGTTGAGCCGCCGCGGCGCAATGGGATGTACCTATCGGCCGGGCGCCAGGATAATTTGTCCTCCGTATACGCCGGGCTGCGGGCGCTCCTCGACGGAGTGACGGCCGGCGCAGGGCACGTTGCAGGCGCTGCGGGGCAGACGGCAGAAAATGGCGCCGAGCTCCCGTACTTCCCGGTGTTCGCCGCCTTCGATCACGAAGAAGTCGGCTCGGAAACCACTAGCGGAGCCAGCGGGCCCTTCCTGGAAACCGTGCTGGCCCGCATCGCGGAAAGCTTCGGGGTGCGCGGGGATAGCTGGTACCAGCTACTGGCCCATTCGGCCTGCATGTCCGCCGATGCCGGTCACGCCCTCAACCCTAATTACGCCGAGTTTTACGATCCGGATTCCGCCCCGCGCGCCGGTGCCGGCCCGCTCATTAAAATGAACGCCCAGCAGCGCTACGCCTCGGATGCGGAATCAGTGACCCTCGCCCTGCGCGCGGCCAGCGATGCCGGCGCCGCCTACCAATTCTTCATCTCCCGCAACTCCATCCCCTGCGGAACCACCATCGGCCCGCTCACCGCCACCCGCCTGGGTATCAGCACGGTGGATGTGGGCGTTCCCCTCCTGTCCATGCACTCCGCGCGCGAACTCTCCCACGTGGAAGACCTCTACCAGCTGCGCCGCCTCATCCGCGGTTTCCTCTTCGGTCAGGGCGCGGCCACTCTTCCGGACGCGGATCTCGCGGACATAGAGAATCCCGCCGATCTCACGGATACCGGCGGGGGAGCGGGCCCGAGCGCAGAAAGTGAGCGCAATGAGTAGCGTCCCCGTCACGAACGTTGCCTATCTGCTTGATCGCACCGCTTTCGCCAACCCGGATCGCACCTGCCTCTACTACGACGCCACCACCCTGACGGTCGGCGAAGCGCGGGATACCACCTCCCGTCTCGCCCAGCTGTTCGTCCAGGCCGGCGTCTCCCACGGGGACCGCGTCATGATCGTGGCCCATAACTCTCCCTACCACTACCTGGTTGCGGTGGCGTGCGCCCGCATCGGTGCGGTTTTCGTTCCGGTGGACGCCCGCCTCCACCCGGTAGAAATTCAACGCCTCGTTGATTTTGCGGCCCCGCGCGTCCTCATCGCGTGCGCGGAAATAGGCACCGCCGGCGCCTTCACCTCCACCGGCACTCTTATTCATTTTGTTATCGACGACGACGTCCTCGCGCCACCCTTCACTCCCGCCCTCACCAACGGCTATATTGCTTTGAGTGCGGCAACCGGGAGTTTCACAGCTGATTTCGTAGCCGATGGCCCTGCCGGAAATCCCGCCTTTAATACCGAGGGCTACCCGAGCGGCGTGGCCGTGATGATGTTCCGGCCCGCGCCCCCGGAAGCACCCCGCGCCCTCGAACTCACTCACGATAATTTGTGGTGGGCGGATCGCATTTTCCACGATGCGTTGGGCTACGGGCGTGATGACATTTTCTTACACAGCGCGCGATGTTCCTCTATTGCCGGTTTCAACGGCGGCACGCTCTTCCACTTCGCGCGCGGAGGCCGCATTGTTATTGCGCGCACTCCCTCCCCGGCCGGCCTGCTGCACCTCATTGAAGAACACCGGGTCACCACCATGTTCGGCACCCCCACCACCTATTCTTTTATGCTCGACGACGACACCTTCCTCACCCGGGACCTTTCCAGTCTCCGGTACGCCTTCGTGGGTGGGGCGGCGGTTCCGCCGGCTCTCATGGGGCGCCTGGATGCGGCCGGTCTCCATCCTCTTAATATGTGGGGGTCTGTCGAAACGGGCGGCGTCGGCCCCTATCTTCCTACCGCGCGGGTGGCGCACAAAGCTGAAACGGTGGGGCGCGCCATGCCCCACGTGGAGATTCGCCTGGTAGAGCCGGGCACCGATACCCCGGTGGCGCCCGGGGAGATCGGAGAAATGCAGTTGCGCGGGCCGAGCATTTCGGCCGGATACTGGCACGGGGATAATTACCAGCGCTCATCCTTCGCGGGGGAATGGTTCTGCTCTCAGGATCACGCTCGGGTGGATGCGGACGGGTATATCAGCCTGGTTGCCCGGGTTACCGATACCATCAAAACCGGGGGAGATACTGTTCACCCCGAAGAAATTGAGCGGGTGCTCCACCAGTACCCGGGGGTGCGAGCTGCCCTCGTCACGGGCGTACCCGATCCGGTGTGGGGCCAGGTGGTGGGCGCCGCCATCGTCATGGATTCCCACGAGTCCAGCCCAGAAAACTTCGCCACCCCGGATCCGGCCACCGGCGGTTTCGCGGTGGTGCCCCAAAGCCTGCCCGTGCCTAGCCTTGATCAGCTTCGGGCTTTTGCCGCCCAGGCGCTCGCTTCTTTCAAGCTTCCGCGCCTGCTCGTGGTTCTCGATGAGCTTCCGGTGGATGATGACGGGAAAGTATCTCGGGCGCGGTTGCGGGACCTCTTCGGGCACGGCACCGCAGCGCCGGCTCCCGCGGCGCCGGCAGTCCTCTAAAACGGCTCTGCGCACACCTTCAGCTGCGGCCGCGGTGCCTGTGGACGCTTCGGCCTCGCCCTACAACGGCCCCGCATCTCGTTTCTGGAATGATTTTGAGAAAAACTATCTCAGCATATGAGATATGTGCGGCGTGAGACGTGACTCCTTCCTGAAAGTGTCCAGACTCTCGCAACTTCGAAAAATGGCTCTATGCTGCGGGTTTCTCCAATTTCTGCGGGCGTGAACATTCGCACATGAAAAAAGCCTGAGCCTAAACGTAAAGAAATCGTCAAGACTCGTGTAGGCTTTTTCCATGGTTAGAGCGGTGGCGCTGGCTATCCGCACAGGATGTCAATGCGTGTTCCATCCTGTGGAGATCGTCAACGCACCGGATTCTTGAGAATCCGGCACCGCTTTTGCATATTCCACGCGCCCACAGCGCGAACATGATCACTCCGTACCGGGGGACTGCCCCCGCGGTACGGAAACAGTCAATGAGGAGGTTCCTTCGTGAAGAAGACCGCTTATCCCTTGGTGGCCGGAGCAGCCGCGCTTGCTCTGGTCATGACTGGTTGTTCCTCCAACGGCAAGGGTGGCCCCACCCAGGTCGAAGGAAATGTCAACCGGACCGCTTCGGTCACCGTCGGTGCCGATGAATTCCTGGGCTACAACGGCTTGACGCCCACTACCTACAGCTCGGCCAACTCCCTTGTTGTTGACCGCATGATGCCCGGCTTCGGCTACTACTCCGCCAATGGCGAGTGGAAGCACGGCACCGCTCTCGGTGACTACGAACTGGTTTCCGAGAATCCCCTCACCGTGAAGTACACCTACAACGATGAGGCCAAGTACCAGGGTGGCGAACTTATTACCTGTGAAGATGCCTACCTGGACTGGGTTTCCCAGAACCCGAAGTGGATCATGGATGGCCAGGCTGCGGCCGGCTCCGATGAGCCGCTGTTCAACCACGTGTCCAGCCCGGATACCTACGCGGACGGCGTTCCGGAAGGCCCCCAGTGCAATGCTGGCGACCGTTCCTTCACCATCACCTACGCCGAACCGAACCCGGATTGGCAGCTCGTTGTTTCCGGTCAGCTTCCCTCGCACGTGGTAGCCAAGAAGATCGGCATGTCCAAGAAGGAGCTTTTCGAAGCTCTGAAGAACAAGGACTTCGAGACCGCTAAGAAGGCCGCTGAATTCTGGAACAACTGGAATTCGCCCACCCCGGGCCAGCTTCCCTCCGCGGAAGATGCCCCGTCCTTCGGCCCCTACACCCTCAAGGAAGGTGGCTGGGAAGCCGGTCAGTACATCACCATGGTTCCCAACCCGGATTGGTGGGGTGAGAAGCCCGGCCTCGATGAGCTCGTGATCCGCTTCATCCCGCCGGAAGGCCAGGTTCAGGCCCTCGCCAACCAGAACGTGAACGTCATTGAGCCGCAGGCCACCAAGGACACCCTTGATGCCCTCAACGGCACCCAGGGCGTGACCGTCCTCGAAGGTAACACCATGATTTGGGAGCACTTCGACTTCAACTTCAAGCCGGGCTCCATCTTCGCCAATGACAAGGGCGGCCTCGCGCTGCGCCAGGCCATGGCCTACTGCATCCCGCGCCAGCAGATCGTTGATTCGCTCATCAAGCCGCTCAACGCTAACGCTGAAGTCCTCAACTCCCGCGAATACTTCCCGGATAACCCCGAGTACAAGGAAGTTGTGGCCGCCTCCTACAACGGCGAATATGACAAGGTCGACATCGAAAAGGCCAAGGCCAAGGTTGCTGAATCCGGTATCGCCAACCCGGTGGTCCGCATTGGTTACAACCAGCCCAACCAGCGCCGTTCCGATGAGGTTGCCCTCGTGACCTCCTCCTGCGCCCAGGCCGGCATCACCGTCCAGGACGTCGGGGCCCAGGGCTTCATGGCTCCGGGTGGCGGCTATGAGAGCGGCGACTTCGATATGGTGCTCTTCGCCTGGTCCGGCTCCGGCCAGATCGTTTCCGGCGCGAATATCTACAAGTCCAACGGTGGCCAGAACCAGACCGGTTACAACAACGCCACTGTTGATACCGAATGGGACAAGGTTTCCTCCAGCCTGGATCCGAAGGTCCAGAAGGAAGCCAAGAAGGTGATTGAGAAGGAACTGTGGAATGACCTCTTCGGTATCCCGCTCTTCACCCACCCGGGCATCGCGGCGTACACCACCGGTATGGAGAACGTTGAGCGCAACGTCACCCAGTCCGGTATCGCCTGGAACGCCGAAAAGTGGAGCTGGGGCTCCGCACCCGCCAAGGCTGAGTAATTAGCCTTATGCACAGGAAGTAATAGTTATTTTCTAGCTGCACCGGAGGGGCCGCGCTTGCGGCCCCTCCGGGCGTGCAGTTTTATCACCCTTCCTGTGTCACATCCCACGTCCCATTTCGTCTGGAAATGCTTATGTACTATAGTCACCGAGTAAAATTGTCCGAACCGGCGCCCATCGGCACACAGAACGGAAAGAAGTCTCGCGGTGTATAAATTCATCGCCAAACGAATTGGCATCTCAGTACTTATCCTCTGGGCCGCGTCGCTCCTTATCTTCGTTCTTACGATTAATTCGGGCGACCCCCTCGAGGACCTTCGCGAATCCAATAACCCGAATCGCGAAAACCTCATGCAGCAGCGCTCCTCCTTCATGGGCCTCGACCTGCCCTGGTACGAGCGCTATTGGACTTGGCTGACCGGAGCAGCGAAATGCTTCATCGGCCAGTGCGACCTGGGCGTCAATCGTTCCGGACAGTCTGTTAATGACATGCTCGGTCAGGCCGCTTCCGCCACCTTGCGCCTCGTGCTGGCGGCCACCTTCCTCGCGATCTTCTTCGGAATCTTCTTCGGTGTTATGAGCGCTATCCGCCGCTACACCGGTTTCGATTACGTCGTGACCTTCCTCGCCTTCACCTTCTACTCACTGCCCGCTTTCGTCTTCGCGGTGCTCCTGAAGGAATACGGCGCTATTCGCTTTAATGACTGGCTGGCAGATCCAACAATCTCACTGGTTACCATCGTCATATTTGCCGGTATCTTCGCACTCTTTGTGCAGGCCCTCGTGGCCGGCGGCCCGAAGCGGCGCGCCATGGCCGCGGGCATCAGCTTCGCTATCGCCTTCGGCGTCATGGAATACATTTCCGTAACCCGCGCCTTCCTGGAACCCACCGGCGGGCTGTGGATCGAAGCCCTCATGGGCCTGGCCGGCACAGTGCTCTTCACCGGCCTCTTCCTCGGCTTCTCCAATAAGCGCGGCTTTGCTGTGGTGGGCGCCAATGCCGCGATTATGTTCGTTATCGTGGCGGCCTGCTCGAATATGCTCTGGGAGCCCACGTGGGGCTTCCTCTTCCTGATTCTGGCTCTCGGGATTGCCGCCTCCGTGGGCGTGTCCTACTTCTTCGGTGGCTACGCCCGCCGCTCGGTCACCTGGGCCTCGATCTGGGCCGTGTTCTCGGTGTGGATCGCGATTATCTTCGATTTCGCCGCCCGCTACTGGTCCACCTACCTGCCGCTCACCCAGAACCGTCCGATTTCCACCATCGGTTCGATGACCCCGAATTTCCAGGGCAGCCACGTCTTCTGGCTCAGCTTCCTGGATTCCTTCACCCACCTCCTGCTGCCGACGATCTCGCTGACGCTCATGTCCATCGCGTCCTATACGCGCTATACGCGCTCGTCCATGCTGGAAGTGCTCGGTCAGGATTACATCCGTACCGCGCGCGCCAAGGGCCTGCCCGAACATACGGTTATCACCCGGCACGCGTTCCGCAACGCCATGTTGCCGCTGCTCACCATCATCGCTTTCGATTTCGCGGGCCTCATCGGCGGCGCAGTTATTACCGAAACGGTCTTCGGCTGGAAGGGCATGGGTGAACTCTTCCGAACCGGCCTGGCCCAGGTAGACCCGGCCCCCGTCATGGCCTTCTTCCTGGTCACCGGCGGAGCCGCGGTGCTCATGAATATGGTCGCGGACATCATGTACGCCTACGTCGATCCTCGGATTAGGCGGTAAGCATGAGCCTGACTACCCCCATGAATCGTCACCAAGCCCGAGGAGAATCCGATGAGTGAGAATCGCTCGAAAACAACCGTCGCGTCGCTCGACCCGGAACACGTTGTTGAGGTCGACGACGCTCAGCTCGCTTCCTCCAGCCCTTCCTATTCCCAGGGGCGCCTGGTGCTGCGCCGCTTCCTGCGGCATAAGCCCGCGATGGTATCCGCTGTCGTTCTTATTCTTGTGACGCTGGTGGCCTTCCTGTCCATTGGCTGGAATATGAGCTTCTTTGGGCTGCACTGGCACTTCTCCGGTTTGTGGCGCCACAATTACACGGATGTCCTGGAAGTCGTCAATAACGGCAAACCGACCTTGACCTGGACCTCGCTGGGCGAACACCCCTTCGGGCAGGACAATATCGGTAAGGACTACTTCGCCCTCACCATGAAGGGCACCCAGATTTCTATTATTATCGCTTTCGTCGTCGGGCTGGTTTCCACCATTATTGGAACGGTTATCGGCGCGGCCGCCGGTTATTTCCGCGGCTGGACCGAAGCGATCCTCATGCGCATCACCGACCTCTTCATCGTGATCCCGCTGCTCATCCTCGCCGCGGTTATCGGCAAGATGGTGGGAAGCCAGGGCATTTTGTTCCTCGCGGTTATGCTGGGTGTGCTTTCCTGGACGGGCCTGGCGCGCCTGGTGCGCGGCGAAGTGCTCTCCTTGCGCGAACGCGAATTCGTGGCCTCGGCCCGCGCGCTGGGAGCCTCCCCGTGGCGTATTATTTTCCGCCACATCCTCCCGAACTGCCTGGGCACGATTATTGTTTCGGCAACCCTGTCGATTTCTTCGGCAATTCTGCTGGAAACGTCGCTGTCCTTCCTCGGTTTCGGGGTGCGCCCGCCGGCAACTTCGCTCGGCCTGCTTATTTCTACCTACCAGACCACGTTCTCGACCCGCCCCTGGCTCTTCTTCGCCCCGGCCGGTCTGATCCTCATCATCGCGCTGTCCATTAACTTCATCGGTGACGGCCTGCGTGATGCTTTCGATCCGCGCCAGCGTTCTGCGGTCTCGCGCCGCAAGATGAAGGCCCTTGCCGAAGGACATATTGAGAACGACGTCGAAGCTGATCTCATGCCGGTGACCACCGCGGCCACCACCGCGACGGGTGGCGAGCACGCCGCTCCCGCATCGGACGCCACCGAAAGGAAGGGCGAATAAATGCGTCTCGGAAAACGCGCTGCAACAACGCACGATAAAGCTGCCTCCGCGGCCACGGCCACGCTGAAGGCTGACCAGCCCGTCGTCACCCCGCACCCGAAAACCGATAAGCCGGTGCTCGGCTTCGGTGAACTGGACGTCAAATTCGCTACCGAATTCGGTGCGGTTCACGCCGTGCGCGGCGTGAGTATTGATGTGCGCCCGGGTGAAGTGGTGGGCCTGGTGGGCGAATCCGGTTCCGGCAAGTCCGTTACCTCCACCACGGCCCTCGGCCTGCTCCCTTCCAACGCTGTTATTAGCGGAAGTGTGCAGGTGGCCGGGCGGGAAGTGCGCGGGATGACCTCGCGGGGCATGCGCGCCCTGCGCGGCGCCGAAGTGGGCATGGTGTTCCAGGAACCCATGACCGCCCTCAACCCGGTGCTTACCATTGGCCGCCAGATGACGGAAGGTCTGGAAACCCACGGGCTCGCCTTCGGGGAAGACGCCCGTAATCGCGCGGTTGCCATGCTCAAGGCTGTCGGGCTGCCCGATGCCGAAGAGCGCATGAACCAGTACCCGCACCAGCTTTCCGGCGGGCAGCGCCAGCGCGTGGTCATCGCGATTGCGCTCATCGCCAACCCCTCCGTCATTATTGCGGACGAACCGACCACCGCCCTGGACGTGACGGTCCAGGCCGATATCCTCGACCTGCTGCGCTCCCTCAAGGACCAGCTGAATACCGGCATCCTCCTCATCACCCACTCCATGGGTGTTATCGCGGATATGGCCGACCGGGTCCATGTGATGTTCAAGGGTGAGATTGTGGAATCGGGCGACGTCGTTCAGGTTCTGAACCACCCCAAGCACCCGTATACGCGCCGTCTGCTGGAAGCCGTGCCGCATCTGGGCCAGGGCCGCGAGCAATTCGGTTTCTCCCTGGAAAAGGAAGCTTCTATTGACCTCAATAAGAAGGTGCTGGAAGCTAAGGATCTCGTTATCGAATACGAGATTCCCGGCAAGGAGCCCTTCCGCGCGGTTGACCATGTGTCCTTGGACGTTGCCGAGCGTGAAATCGTGGGCCTCGTGGGTGAATCCGGTTCCGGTAAATCCACCATCGGCAAGTGCGTGCTCGGGCTCATCCCGGCGGCCTCCGGTGAGGTGAAGATCTTCGGTGAGGACCTCGTGGGCGCTTCGCGTAAGCACGCCCAGGAACTGCGCCAGCACGTGGGTGTGGTCTTCCAGGATCCGGCCGCCTCGCTCGACCCGCGTTTCCCGGTGGGCGATTGCATTATGGAACCGCTCGATGTTCATAAGGTCGGCACCAAGGCGGAACGCCGCCAGCGGGTGTACGACCTGCTCGATGCGGTGCGCCTGCCGCGTTCCTCCTTCAACCGCTACCCGCATGAGCTTTCCGGCGGGCAGCGCCAGCGCGTGTGCATCGCCCGTGCCCTGGCCCTGCGCCCCAAGCTCCTCATCGCGGATGAACCGACCTCCGCGCTGGACGTGTCCGTCCAGGCCCAGGTTCTCACCATGCTCTCCGAACTTCAGGACGACATGGGCTTCGCCTGTCTCTTCATTTCGCACGATCTCGCGGTGGTCGATATGCTCTCGCACCGCGTGGTGGTGCTGCAAAACGGCAAGGTCGTGGAAGCGGGCCAGCGCGAGGATGTTCTCCACAACCCGCAGGAAGCCTACACTCAGCGCCTCCTGGCTGCCGCTCCGGTTCCGGAACCGATTGAGCAGCGCCGCCGCCGCGAAGAACGCCACGCGCTGCTGCGTAAGCAGGGCCGTGAAGTCTCGCGTTTGCGTTTGAATGAGAACGACGACGCCGCCAACTAGGCGAGAGTTACTTTGGCGCTCAGGTGAATGCCAGGCCGCAGGCCGCGGCTAGGCAAGCCACCCACGCCACACACAGAACCGCTCGGTTACGATCCACGGATCGTACCGGGCGGTTTGTGCTATCCGGGTGGTCCGCAGTCTCAAGGGCACGGGAGTGGGCGGCGCGCAGCTGTTCCGCGGCCCGGGCGAGGGTGACCCAGCGGGTGCGGGTAGTAGCGCCGCGCCCGGGCAGCGCGGGAAGATCAGCGTGGCGAGCGGCAGCCGGATGCCGGGCGGGAAGAAGCCGGCGCCCGGCCGCCAACGCACCGCCGGCCGGGAACGCCGCCGCATCCCACTGCTGCCCGCCCCGAGCATGGGTGGTGAGATAGAAGCGGGTTGTGAAGCGCGCAACCGCGCCCCAGGGCAGGTAGATGGTACGCAACGGGTTAATAATGGTCAGGCCCGCTGCGCTATAGCGCAACTCGGGGAGGAAGAAAAAAGAATAGGCGGCCCCGGCCACCCCGGCCCCCAGGAAGCCGGCAGCAAGAGCGGAGAGCGGCATGGGAACCCCGGCCGCGATGAGAATCAGGGGCGCGATGCCAAGGGCACTGAGGAGGCCGCCTTTAACGATCTGGCCGCGCGAACGCAGGGTCACCTCACCGGGTTGGGCACTCATAGCGCCACCGACCAGGCAATACCGCCGAGCACCCCGAGCACTCCAGCTACCGCGAAAGCGAGCCGATCCCAGGCCCAGTGCCGCTCCACCCGTGGATGCTCGCTCGGGGCCCCCGCGGGAACATAACGGGAGGCCACCGACTCAATGAACTTCCGCACCGGCAGCGTTGCCGTGGTGACCGTATGATCCCCGGAATCGTGGACCGGGACGGCGCGGCGGGTATCCGGGGTGGGGCGCCCGACGGAGCCGAAGGCGCGGGCGTGGATGGCCGCTCCGTCCGTCGTCGTGATAACAAGACCGTACCCGGATTCGACCCCGCGCAGCCGCGGGAACGGAACCCGCAGGTCGCGGAAGGTATTGCGTATCGTCACTCCGGAACCGTCTACGTCTACGCTGGGCAAGTAGAAGAGCGCGTACCCGGCCAGGCACATGCCGGCGGCGAACACGGCCGCGGGCGGCAAATAACCCCATCCGCCCTGCCACACCTGCATGACCAGCGCGATGATTCCGATGGCGCCGCACAGCCCGGCGGCGGGGGCGGCCGAGGCGCCGCGAAGACGATAACGTGCAGACATAAGCATATTTTCCCACGTTCGCGCCCCGATTGCCGATTCCCGCAGCCGGTCGTGGTGATTCTTGACATGGTGGCATATACAGTGCGGGCCAGGCGAGTAACATTGCCAGGGGTTTGCGCTCGCGCAGCCCGTATGTCACAACGCCGGCGCGGGCCGGCAGGGAAGTAGGTTATGGATAGTCGCAACGATCTTCGCAACGTTGCCATTGTGGCGCATGTTGATCACGGGAAAACCACTCTCGTGGACGCGCTCATGTGGCAGGCCGGGGCTTTCGGGGAGCGCGCCACCGTGGAGAAAACCGGGGAGCGCGTCATGGATTCCGGAGAACTGGAACGCGAAAAAGGCATCACCATCCTCGCGAAGAACACCGCGATCCATTACCGCGGGCCGGCCGCGGCCGCAGCCGGCGCACCTGAGGGCATCACCATTAACGTGATCGATACCCCCGGCCACGCCGATTTCGGCGGGGAAGTCGAACGCGGCCTGTCCATGGTGGACGGCGTTATTTTGCTCGTGGACGCCTCCGAGGGCCCGCTTCCGCAAACTCGTTTCGTGCTGCGCAAGGCCCTGGAAGCCTCGCTGCCCGTCATTATTGTTATTAATAAGGTGGATCGCCCGGACGCGCGCATCGCCGAGGTGGAATCCGAAACCCAGGATCTCCTCCTTTCCCTCGCCTCCGACCTGGATCATCCCGATCCGGATATGCTCGATTCGCTCCTGGAAACCCCGGTGATTTACGCTTCCGCGAAGGCCGGGCGCGCGAGCCTGACCCGCCCGGCGGACGGCCAGCTGCCCGATAGTGCCGATTTGGAGCCGCTTTTCGAGGCGATTGTCAACTACATTCCCGCCCCGCATTTCGAGGCGGATGCCCCGCTGGCCGCCCAGGTCACCAATCTGGATGCTTCGCCTTTCCTTGGCCGTATTGCCCTGCTGCGTATTTATTCGGGCACCATTAAGAAGGGCGCGACAGTTGCGTGGGTACGCGCTGATGGTACGACGTCGTCGGCCCATATCTCGGAACTGCTCCTGACCGAAGGCCTGGAACGTAAGCCGGCCACCTCTGCCCGGGCCGGCGATATTGTGGCGATCGCGGGTATTCCGGATATTACGATTGGTGATTCCCTGGTGGATCCGGAGGATCCGCGCCCGCTGCCGCCCATCCACGTGGATGACCCGGCTATTTCTATGACTATCGGGATTAATACGTCGCCGCTGGCCGGGACCGAAGGTAAAGGCCATAAGCTCACCGCGCGGCAGGTCAAGGATCGCCTCGATCAGGAACTCGTGGGTAATGTGTCCATCCGGGTGCTCCCCACCGGCCGCCCTGACGCTTGGGAAGTGCAGGATCGCGGGGAATTGGCCCTGGCGATTCTGGTAGAGCAGATGCGCCGCGAAGGCTTCGAGCTGACGGTGGGCAAGCCCCAGGTCGTCACCCGCACCATTGACGGAACCGTATGCGAGCCGATGCAGCGCACCACTATTGACGTGCCGGAAGAATACCTCGGCGCGGTCACCCAGCTCATGGCCGCCCGCAAGGGGCTCATGGAAACGATGGCGAATCACGGTACCGGCTGGGTGCGCATGGAATTTGTGGTGCCGGCGCGCGGCATGATTGGTTTCCGTTCCGCGTTCCTCACCCAGACCCGCGGCACCGGCATTGCCGCCTCCATTTCGGAGGGCTACGCCCCCTGGATGGGCGAAATTTCTTCGCGGGCCACCGGCTCTCTGGTCTCTGACCGGGCTGGGCAGGTCACCGCCTACGCTCTCCAGCGCCTGGAAGATCGCGGCACGTTCTTCGTGACCCCGGGCCAGGAAGTGTACGAGGGCCAGGTGGTGGGCGAAAACCCGCGCGACGAGGATATGGACGTCAATGTGGTGCGCGCCAAGGAAATGACAAATATGCGCTCGGCCACCGCCGACGTGTTTGAGACCCTGCAAGCGCCCCGACGGCTTACCCTAGAAGAAGCTATGGAATTCGCTGCTGATGACGAATGCCTGGAAGTAACCCCGGAATCGGTGCGGGTGCGCAAAGTCGTGCTCAGCGCGGTGGAACGCGGCAAAATCGCCGGGCGGAAGAAGCGCGCGAAGAAGTAGCGCCCGCCCGCGGCGCGGCTGTTCTACCCGCCCGCGGTTGCGGCCCGGCCTACCAGCGGCGCGCCCGCCCAGACAAGGAGTGAGATGAGGAACCGCACCCCGCGCCCGAACGTACCCCGCGTCTCGGGGGACGCCTCGTCCCATGCGCCACTTTCGGCCCGGTCCGCGCGCCCGAATACGTTGGGAACCGCGCTGCGGACGTGCGCGAAGCTCGCCACCGGCCTGCTGCTCGGGGCCTTCGCCGGGGCGCTGGCCGCGGTCACTCACGCGGGGCTGGCGGGAATTCCCGGCCTGGCCACCGATATTGTGTGGGTCGGCCCGCTCCTCGCCACGCTGCTCATTGCCAGTGGCGCATCTTTCGCCCGCGATTGGCTAGGATCATGGTGCTGGGCTGGATTCTGGCTGGGTGAAGTGGCCCTCACCTTCTGGGCTTTTGCCGCCCCCGGCTACGGTGACATCGTGGTCTTCCACGGGGTGGCCGCGAATCTCTGGCTTGTTCTGGCTCCGCTCGCCGGGGCATTCCCGCTGATCGGCGCTCTGGTGCGCCGCCGGCATTCCACGCCTCCGGGCCCACACCCGCAGGCCAACCAGGATCAACCACAGGAGGACGCATGCGACCTGAGCACACGCCGCAAAGTGTAGGTCTCGAAGATACCGCGGTGCGCCCCGCGGGTTCTGACACGCCTTTCGACACCGGGGAATTCCGGCAGGTGGAAGCTACCCGCAAGCTGCGCTGGCCCTGGATTGTTTCCGCGGTTATTGCGATTTTGCTGCTCGCCTACGTGGGTTATGCCTGGTACAGCGCCGACCGCGTCGCGCGGGGTACCACGGTGGCCGGCATTGAGATCGGCGGGATGAATACCGCCACCGCCACCGAACATCTCAGTGGTGAGGTCGCCGCGCGGGTGGCCCGCCCGGTTGAGGTAGTTGTGGAGGGCACCAGCGTGAGCGTGAACCCGGGCGATTACTCCCTGAGCGTGGACGCGGCGGCCACGGTGGAGAGCCTGACCGGTTTCACCCTCAACCCCGTGGAGATTTTCCACCAACTCACGGGCAAGGGCGAGGTCGCCCCGAAGGTCACCGTGGACGACGCCGCATTATCCGCCCAGGTAGATACCATTCGTAACAGCACCGGGGTGGAAGCGCGTAATGCCACCCTCATGATGGAAGGTACGACGGCGCAGCTCAGCCCGGCGCAAGCCGGGCGCGCCGTCGACCCGGAGGCTACCCGCACCGCTCTGATTGAGCAACCGTTGCGCGGCCAAGAACGTATTGAACTGGAAGCGGTGCCCGCCGAGCCTGCCATTAGCACCGAAGCTGCCGAAAAGGCGCGCGCGGAGCTGGCTGGGCCGCTGGTATCCGGCGATCTCACCGCGAAGGTGGGGGACCGGGCCGTGAACCTTAGCCCGGAAACTCTGGCGCAGGCGGCCTCTTTCGTGCCGGAAGGCGCGGCGCTTCAGCTCAAGCTGGACGGCAAGGTTCTGGGCGATGCGGTACGGGCCGCCGCCCCGGACCTGCTCAAACCGGGTGTGGATGCCCGCATTGAGATCGTGGACCACACCACGCCCACGATTATTCCCTCCCAGGACGGCGTGGGTATTGACGACGCCGCCCTCGCTTCCGGCGCCCAGGTGGCCGCGCTGCGCACCGCTGCCGCCGAGCGCCTCGTGGAACTGAGCCCCGCTCCGATTCCGGCGGCCTTCAGCACCGCGGATGCGGAAAAGCTCGGGGTCAAGGAAGTGGTCTCGGAGATTTCCACCCCGCTCACCAGCGATTCGGTGCGTACCACCAACCTGCGGGTGGGTACCCGGAAAATCACCGATACCCTGGTCAAACCCGATGAGACGTTCTCCCTGGAAGCAGCGCTCGGCCCCATCGAATACTCAGAAGGCTTCGTGTCCTCCGGGGTGGTTATGAACGGCTTCAATAACGAGGCCCTGGGCGGCGGGCTTTCCCAGCTGGCCACAAATGTGTTCAATATTGGTTACCTGGCCGGTTACGAGGATGTGGAGCACCGCCCCCACACCAAGCATTTTTCCCGTTACCCCATGGGCCGCGAATCAACGCTGTGGTCCGGTTCCATAGACGTGAAATGGAAGAACACCACCCCGTACGGCGCGGTGATCGACACCTATCTCGAGGGCGGGTACGTGGTCACGAAGCTGTGGTCGACGAAGTATTACGACGTCGAAACCTGGACCTCGGAACCGCGCAATTACCGCCAGCCGGTTATGACGGAAGGTAAGGGGCCGGATTGCGAGCCCCAAGGCTTGGGCGATCCCGGATTTACCGTGACCGTGTCTCGCACCGTGAAATTGGGGGATAAGGTCGTTGAGGATTCGTCCTATGACTGGACCTACCAGCCCGATCACGGCCGCACCTGCCCGAAGCCGGAGCCGGCCGCTCCGCCCGCCCCCGCTCCGCAAGCCGAAGGCGCTCCCGCACCAGCTCCAGCCCCCGCGCCCGGTCACTAGATTTGGTGCTGGGCGTGAGCTCGGATTACGGTAGAGGAGGAGGTGACACCGGTGGCTTATGTCATTACCTTGCCGTGCGTCGATACCAAAGATCGGGCGTGCGTGGACGAATGCCCGGTGGATTGCATTTACGAAGGGGACCGTACCCTCTACATTAATCCGGACGAATGTGTGGATTGCGGGGCTTGCGAACCGGCCTGCCCGGTGGAAGCCATCTATTACGAAGATGATGTTCCCGAAGAATGGTCAGTATTCACCGCAGTCAATGCGGAATTCTTCTCCGAATTGGGCTCCCCGGGCGGGGCGCAAAGCCTCGGGCCCACCGGCACCGACCACCCCTATGTGGCCGGCCTGCCGGCGAACGTCAACGAGGATTCCTGAGCCGGAGACCTGCTCGACCACGGCTTCCATGCCGCGCTAATTACGCGCGGGAGAGCGATCGCGCGGCGCTAGCCGCGCGCGCCGTCGTTCCAATCGAGGGTGGTGCGGGCCAGCTCGCGCACCTGCGGCCAGGTGGCCGCGAAGGAAGGAAGCAGCGGGTAGGAGGCAACATCCTCCACGTTCACCCAGCGCAACTCCATGGATTCCCCGTCGGCCACCGCCTCCAGCCCATCGCGGCAGCGCGCCACAAAACTGGTATAGGACCAATCCACATGCGCGGTGGTGAGCTCCCCGCCGCGGCGCAGATCCGTGGGAGCCAGTGCGGTCTCCTCGGTGAATTCGCGCAGGGCACCCTCCCAGGGCTCCTCGTCCCATTCGCGTGCTCCACCCGGGAAAGCCCAGGTGGCACCGCCGTGACTCCAGGGGGAGCGGTGTTGAAGCAGGATCTGGATATGCCCGGCGTGGCGCCGGAAAGCCGCGATTCCGGCCGCCCCGTTCATCCCCCAATGGCGTTTCCCGCAACCGCACAGCAGGAAACCGTCCGCGCCGTGATGAACCGTGCCGTGGTGGCTATCGGCTAAGAAACGCTGCGCGGCCTCCGGGAGCACCCCGAGGGCCGGGCGGGCCGGCTTCGCCCAGAATTGGGTGAAGGACAGGCCCAGGTGCTCCACCAGGGAACGCAGCAGCGGTAGGGAAATCCCCACCACCCCGTGGTAATCACCTTCAAGGCGGTCAATAAAGGGGCCTCCCAAGCCGTCCGCGGTAAAGGAACCGGCCACTTCCAGGGGTTCCCCGGTGGCGATATACGCCTCAATCTCCGCTTCGCTCAGGTGCGCGAAGGTCACTTTCGCGCGGGAAATCCCGGCCAGGGAACGCCCGGAAGGAACGTGAACCAGGCAGTGCCCGGTGTGGAGAATCCCGGAATTGCCGGACATGCGGGCCAGGCGCTCGCGGGCCACCTCCGGGGAATGCGGTTTCCCGTAAACTTCGCCCTCGAATTCGAACATGGAATCGCAGCCCACCACAAAATCGGCGCCCTGGGCTGGCCCGGGAGTGGCGGCCACATCGCGGGCTTTGGCCGCGGCCAGCGCCAGCACCCCTTGGGAAGGACCCCCGTGCACTCGCGCGAGCAGTGCATCTTCATCCACGTGCGAAACCTGCACCAGCGGCTCCACGCCCGCGGCCCGCAAGGTGGCGAGGCGCGCGGGGGATTGGCTGGCCAGCGCCAAGGTAAGGGAGGGCAGCGCGGGCGTATGCGCCGCGCCGCCCCCGTCATGAGTCATCGGCATAGGAAAGACCGGCCTAGCGCGAGAGCTCGCTGCGCAGCACGTCCAGGCCCACCCCGCCCAGGCGCAGGGCCTTCATATGCCACGCCTTGAGGTCGAAACCGGCACCCGCGCGGGCCCGGGCTTCCTCACGCAGCTCCTTCCAGATCCGCGCGCCCACCTTGTAGGCGCTGGCCTGCCCCGGCCAGCCGAGGTAGCGATCCAGCTCATAGGAGAGGAAGGACTGTTCCATAGCCACATTCGCGCGCAGGAAACGCCAGGCGGCGTCGTGATCCCAAGCGCCGGTGCCGAATTGCCCGCCGGCCACCTTCCCGGCATCCTTACCCAGGTGCACGCCCATATCCACCACGATGCGGGCCGCGCGCAGCCGCTCGGAATCGAGCACGCCCATGCGGTCACCCGGATCCTCGTGGAAGCCGAGCTCGGCCATGAGGGCTTCGGCGTACAGCGCCCAGCCTTCCCCGTGCCCGGAAACCCAATAGGCCTGGCGGCGCCACGCATTGAGCTGATCCTTGAGGTAGACGGCCAGACCCAGCTGGAGATGATGACCCGGCACCCCTTCGTGGTAGACGGTGGTCTTTTCCTGCCAGGTGTGGAATTCGGTCACGCCTTCCGGCACCGACCACCACATACGCCCCGGCCGCGAAAAATCATCGGAGGGACCCGTGTAGTAAATACCGCCCGAATTCGAAGGCGCGATCATGCATTCGATGGTGCGCATCGCCTCGGGAATATCGAAGTACTGCGTGGCAGCGGCCATGGCACCATCGGCGGTCTGCTGCATCCACGAACGCAATTCCTCCACGCCGTGCAGGGTGTAGCGTTCCTCCTGATCGAGGCGGGTGAGGGCCTCGTTCACGCTCACGCCCTCCCCGTACAGCTCGCGCGCGATGGCCTGCTGTTCCGCGTCGATACGCTCCAGTTCGTGGATACCCCACTCGTATGTTTCATCCAGATCGACGACGGCGCCCAGGAATTCGCGCGAATGCAGCGCGTAACGATCCCGGCCCACCGCATCATTTTCGGTGGCCCCCGGGAGCAGACCCCGCAGGGTTTCCGCCAGTTCCCCGTAAGCGGCGCGGGCCTGAGCTGCGCCCTGCTCCAAAGCCTCAGTAAGTTCCGGGGCGGTGGCCGCACCGCGCTGGGCCAGCCCGGCGAAACTACCCGAATCGGAGGCGGCAGCGAGGGCCTGCTCCAAGCAGCGCTCCACCTGCCGAGCCGCGAAAACAGGACCGGACGCGGCCCGCTGGGCCAGGGATTCCCGGTAGCCGGCCAGGGCCCGCGGCACATCACTCAGGCGCGCCGCGATGGTTTCCCAATCGGAAGCATTTTCCTGGGGCATCACATCAAAAACATCGCGAATCCCCTGGAGCGGGGATTCAATAACATTGAGCTTGCCGACTTCTTCGCCGGCTTCATACAGTTCAATTTCCAGACCGAGGCGATCGCGCAGGCCGGCGGCGGTCACCCGATCCGTGGCATCGCGCTCTTCAAGGTGATCGAGGGCCGCCAGGGTCTCCCGCACATTATCGATATGCGCGGCAATCCCGGCGGGGGAGTAATCATCAAGCTTGGTTTCAGGGGCACCGGGCAGGCCGGTGAACGTCACCGTTTCGGGTGAGGTATCGAGGACGCGCTGGAAATAGCGGTCCGCGAGGGCATCAATCTCTGTGTGTTCTCGTTTATTCTCCACTGCTCCAGAATAGCCCGCGGCTACCCGCCACTCCACTCCCAGCAAAATCCCCGGATGAAAACATGGACGTTAGTGTCAAGGACGACTAGTATACTGTGATGGAAGGCACTTTATTTATAGCTGGCGGTTGGCGCTCCCCGTTCTCCTCACCTGAGGTGGCGCCGCGCCGGTGCTAAGCAGCTAGGGAAGGGGCGAGTGTGGCTGAGCAATTCGCTAGCGCGCCGCGCCCCGCATCCCAATCCGAAACATCACGCGGAACCGGCGCCGGGGCGGGCCGGAGTGCGCGGGAGCACTCCAGCATCGGCCCGGCCATGAGCCCGGACCTCATCGCCTACCTCCTCGGGGGCGGGGCCCAGCCGGCCGCTAGCGCGCAGCTGAGCGCGGATGATATGGCCCAGTTGCGGCGCAATACCGCAGCTGATCTGCCCCTTGGCCCCGAATCGGGGGTGCCGCGCTCCGGGAATGCCGCCCGTATGGAAGCCCCGGTGGATCGTAATTTTGTGCCGAGCCGGGAAACCGCCGCCCGCACCCCGCAGCGTTCGCGCACCTCCCTCCCGGATAGTGGTAGCCGGCCCGGGGGTGCCACGCGCGTTCCGCAGTCCGCACTGCCGGCTGCGCCGGCGTCGTCGCAACACAAAGAACCGCGCAATGAGCCGCAGCCTGCGGAAACGGAAGGCACCGCTTTCTCCGCCTATATGGAACACCTCGAGGGTGGGCTGCCGCGCTACACCCTGCGTCAGGCGGCGGAGCTGACCAATATGGATACGGAAGGGGTGCGGCGTTTTTGGCTGGCCCTCGGTTTCCCCTCCATCGTGGATGAAGATAGTGAACTTGTTTTCACGGACGGGGATATTCGGGCGATGCGGGCGATGGCGGAATCGCTCGGGGAATCTCCGCTCACCGAATCGGCCCTCACTTCGCTGCTGCGCGCCAGTGCCCACAACGTGGATCGCATGCTGCAATGGCATGTGGAAACGCTCCTGGAGCTGGCGGAAACTAGCGGCGGGCTCGGGCCGGTGGATGCACGGCGTTGGGTGCTTGATCATTTCCCGGATATTGAAGAATTTTTGCGGCGCACCGCGGCCTACACCTGGTCGCGGCAGGCCGCTGCGCTGCTGCGCCACACCGAAGCGGAAATCGCGCATATTAATGAGGATGATGCGATCCCGCAGCTGCCGCGCGCCGTCGGCTTTATCGATATTGTGTCCTTCACGAACCGGACCGAACGGATGACATCGCGCCAGTTCATGGAGTTTATTGAACGTTTCGATTACACCTGCCGGGCCGTGATTACCGGCGGGGGCGGGCGCGTGGTGAAGTCCATGGGCGATGCTTTCCTCTTTATCGCGGACGATATCGTCACCGGGGCGGATATTGTGTGCGATGTGACCCAGGCTCTGCGCGATACCCCGGAAATTCCGGCGGTGCGTGCCTCCCTCACCTGGGGGCCGGTGCTCGGGCGTTTCGGTGATGTATTCGGGCCCTCGGTGAATATGGCGTCCCGGCTGGCGGACGTGGCCTCCCCGGGCACGGTCCTCACCTCGCGGCCGGTGGCTACCGCGCTCAAAGCGGTGGGGGAGAATCGCTTTACCACGATCTCGGTGGGGACTCCTACCCTCCAGGGCCTGGGTGCCACCGAGGTGCTGGAGCTGCGCCGCATCCGGGCGCATTAAAAACGGTGTTTCGGCGCCGCTTCGCGCCCCCAGGCCACGCCCCTGAGTGAAAAAAGAAAATAGCTTAGACTTTCAGTGTGACTACTTTGCTTCTTGTTGAGGATGACGCCGCTATTTCCGGACCGCTGGCCCGTGCGCTCACGCGGGAAGGATATGCCGTGACGTGTGTTGATACCGGGCTGGATGCTCTGGAACAGCTCGCTCACGGAGTAGATATTATGGTTTTGGACCTCGGGCTGCCGGATATGGACGGCCTGGACGTGGCGCGGCAGGCCCGCGGGCGAGGCCACACCTTCCCCATCCTTATTCTCACCGCACGCGCCGAAGAAGTCGATATGGTGGTGGGCCTGGATAGCGGGGCGGATGATTACGTCACCAAGCCGTTCCGGCTCGCGGAACTGCTGGCCCGGGTGCGGGCGCTGCTGCGGCGCACCGAACAGGGCACCGATCATTTCACCGCCCAAGATATCTCGGTGGATACCGGGGCGCGCCGGGCGCTGCGCGGGGGCGTGGAACTGGCGCTCACCGCGAAAGAATTTGAATTGCTCACCGCGCTCATTCGCCGCGCGGGGGATGTGGTTTCGCGCGAAGCGCTCTTCAGTGAAGTGTGGGGGGATGAAAAGGCGTCCGCCTCGAAGAAACTCGATATGCATATTTCGTGGTTGCGCCGTAAATTGGGCGACGACGTTGACAGCCCTCGCTATATCTCCACGGTGCGGGGACTGGGCTTCCGTTTCGAAACACGCTAAGAAGAACCCATGCGCGCACGTTCTTTGCGGATGACGATCCGCACCGCGCTGGCCGCCATTTTGCTGGTCGGGATTCCGGCGCTGGTGATGGGCGGGGTGACGATCCCGCGCAATGCCCTCGATGAAGCCCGAGCCCGCCGCGATATGCTGCTTTTCCTGGGTGCGGAAATCCTGGCGATTATCGTGGCTATTTTGGTGGCGGTGGGGATCGCCATGCGGGTCTCGCGCCGTATCTCCGCGCCGCTTATCTACCTGGCGGCCGCCGCGGAACAGCTGGGCGCGGGAACCACCCGCCCGCAAATGGCGCCCTCCGGCATCGAAGAAATCGACCTGGTTTTTGAGGAGATCGCGCGGGCCGCGGATCGCATGGCCGGGCGGCTTTCCGCCGAACGGCAATTCGCCGCTGACGCCTCCCACCAGCTGCGCACCCCGCTCACCTCGCTATCCATGCGCCTGGAAGAAATCCAGTACCTGAGCAACGATCCGGACGTCAAAGAAGAAGCCACCCGCTGCCTGGAACAGGTGGAACGCCTCACCGGGGTGGTCACCGATCTGCTCCACGCCTCGCGCGCCCAGGAAAGCGCCACGGAAGCGGTGGCGCTGCAACCGATTTTCACCCAGCAGGGCGTGGAGTGGGAGCGTGCCTTCGCGGCCGCGGGCCGCAAGGTGGTTTTCAGGGTGGGGGAGCACGGCCCGGTGCTCTCCGATCCCGGGGCGCTTTCCCAAATTATTGCCACGTGCGTGGAAAACTCGCTGAAATACGGGGCGGGAACGACGACGGTCACCTCGCGCCCAGCCGGCCGGGGCGTCATTATCGATATTAGCGACGAGGGGGAGGGGGTAGCCCCCGAATTCGTGGAAGCTATTTTCACGCAGGGATTCTCCCTGGGGGGCTCCACAGGATTCGGCCTGCCGCTGGCCCGCCAGCTGGCCGAACGCAATGGCGGGCGCCTGGAATTATCCCAGGCCCAGCCCCCTATTTTTTCGGTGGTGCTCGCCGCGCTTCCGGCGGCCCTCGACCCGGCGAAAGTTTTCCCGGCAGGCGGGGAAATTTCGGTGGGAGCACGCCGGCGGCGTTTCTAAAATCTGCTACTCGCGCACCCGGAACACCACGTAGCGGTAGAGCACGTAGCGGCAGGCGGTCCCTAGAATCAGCCCCACCACATTGGAAGAAATATTATCGGCCAGCTGGGAGCGCATATCCAGCACGTAGCGGGAGAACCACAAGCAACCCAGCTCGATAGCCATTCCGCACAGATTCACCGCCACGAATTGCAGGAATTCCCGCATTTTTTCCTCCGAACGCTGGGTACGGAAGGTCCACAAGCGGTTCGCCACCCAAGAAAAAATCACGGAAAGGGTAACGGAAATGACTTTCGCGGTCATGGACTGATCGCCGGGCAGGCGCACCAGGCCGGTATGCGCCAGCAGATTAAAAATACCCACATTGACGATATAGGCACCCAAGCCCACCGTGCAGAATTGCATGAATTCCACGAGCCACTGCCGGAAGGTCTGGCCCTTGAGTAAACGGCGCACGAGCTTGTCCACCCGGGCGCGGGCGGAGGAACGCGGTTCTGGTGTTGGCTCTGGTGCTGGGCTAGTCATCGCGCTGAGACTATCACGCTTTAGAAACTAGGAAGCATATCGGCGGGAGTCAGGGTCCCCTCGCGCATCTTGCGGAAGAATTCCGGGGTGCGCTGCGGATCGAGGAGCACATTGGACTGCCCGTTGGCCCGGTAGTCCAGATCGGCAATCGGGGGAACTCCGGCCAGGCCGCCTTCGCCCAGCACGCTCCCGAGCGCCAAACCGGCCCGCCCCACGTTATACAGCGAGGTCCCTTCATCCACGGTGAGAATGGAGCCGGCGGTGCCGACCATGCGCCGCTGCAGCGGGAAATTCACCAGCGTTGCCGGGGTCTTCAGCTTACCAATCAGGGAGGAAACCACCTGGCGCTGGCGGTTGGTACGCCCCAGGTCACCCAGCGGATCAGATTTACGCATCCGCGCGAAAGCGAGGGCCTGGGCGCCGTTGGTATCGTGGCAGCCAGCTTCCCACACCATGCCCGAGTCCGCATCGTCCACGTCGGCGTCGTAACACAGGCGCACCCCACCGGCGGCGTCCACAATCTGTTGCACCCCGGCCATGGAAATCTGGATGTAGTGGTCCACGGTCATCCCGGAAAGTTCCTCCACCGTTTCCACCAGCAGCCGCGGCCCGCCCAGCGCGAAGGAAGAATTGAGCTTTTGCTCGCCTTCCCCGGGCACGTTCACGTAAGAATCACGCGGGAGGGAGACCAGCGCCGGCACCCCGGATTCGGGCACGTGCAGCAGCATAATGGTGTCCGCGCGCTCGCCTTCGGTCGGGTCATCGATCCCGTCCGCCTCGCGCACATCCGAGCCCACAATCAAGTACGTGGTCCCGGCCGTTCCCGCGGCCCCGCTCAGCGCATCCGTGCGGGTGAGCTTGGAATTGCCGTAGAAGAACAGGTAGGTAGGCCAGGTCACCGCAAGAATAAGAAGAACGACGACGACGCCAGCGACCCAGCGCCACGGATGGCGGCGCCGCGCGCGCCGGGCAGGCGCACCCATTCCGGGCATCTCCGGTGCGGGTTGCCCAAAATCGGCGGGCTGCGCAAAGCCGCTGTGCTGCGCAAAGCCGCCGTTGGGAGCGTGGGGAGCGTAGGCACGAGCCGGCGCCTGGGAAGCAGCCGGCGGGTAGGAGGGGGCCTGTTCGAAAGATTCAGCCGGGCGAGCGGGCGCTACCTGGCGCTGCGGCGCGAAACTCGGGGGCTGCACGGGAGCGGGCCGGCGCGGCGCCCCGGCATTGCGGGTGGCTCCGGCAGCGGCGATAGCACCGGCGGCGGGGGCAATCCCGGCCGCGCGGGGATCCCCGGAAACATCAGGGTGGTGTTCGCGTGCCTGGGGCGGCACCGCGCTGCCGCGGCCGACCGGCTGCGCGCCCTGCGCGGAAGGCCGCGGAAGCCGGCGCTTAGGCGGGAAGGACGGTGGTGGGGTAGCCCCATGGAAACGGTTCATGCTCAGGGAATCGCATTCTCTCGGGTGCACACGGGCGCGGACTCGGTGCTCTGGGCGGTGGTGGGAGAAGTGGCGGACGCGGTCTCATCCGCGCTGGGGGAGGCCGGCGCGGAAGCGTTCTTGGAATTCGCGTCGGTGGCGGCGGTATCGCTATCGGCGCCACCCGCCACTCCGGACGCTCCTTCGCTGCCCGCTGCGGCGCTGCCGGTACTTGGCGTAGCATCCGCGGCGGTACTGGGAAGAGCATCGGGGCTGCCTTCCGGGGGAAGGCCAACGAAAACGCCGTCGGCATTCTTTTCCGCACGCACCGGAACGTCGCGGCGGAGCGCCTCCCACACGTAGTCGGCGCTATCGGTGGCGACCACGCGGTTGCCGGCCCACGCGAAAGGCATGGTCCAGAAGCGGATATTGGCCGGGTCAATGGAACGCAGCGAATTTGCCAGGCCCACAATATTGCTGATGGAACCGATCTCCTGGGAGGTTTGCAGGGATTGGGTGGCGGCGTCGAGCAGGCGCATGAGGCGGCCGAAATCGGTGAGGAGATTGGAGCGGAGGGCCTCGGCGGCCACCGCGCTCACCAATTCGTGCTGGCGGCCAATACGGGAAATATCCGAGCCGTCCCCCACGCTGTAGCGGGCCCGGGCCAGGGCCAGGGCCTGGGTGCCGTTGAGGAGGCGGCAACCGGAAGCGATATCGAGGCCGGCGCGCTCGTCGTACAGATCATCCGCGAAGTACATGGGAACCCCGCCCAGGGCATCCACGGTGGAAATAAAGGACGCAAAATCCACCACGATATAACCGTTGAAGGTAATGCCGGTCATCTGGTGGAGCGTGGTCATGGTGCAGGCGGCCGCGCTGGCAACATCGCCGTACTGGCCGCCAATAGCGAAGGCGGAATTGAACATGGTTTCGGGGGCGGGGCGGGTTGTGACCGTTTCCGAACCCCCGGAAGACGTACGAATCGTGCAGGAAGGAATATCCACGAGGGTATCGCGGGGCACGGACACAATATCCACGCGGCTACGATCAGCGCTGATATGCATGATCATGGTGGTATCCGCGCGCATCCCCCCGACTTCACCGGATTCCCCAGCGTTATCAATATCGGAAGCCCCGCTGCGCACATCCGAACCGAGAACAAGGATATTGAGCGGGCGGCCCGCGGAAGGATCCACCGGCTCCGCCGCGGCGGCGGAAGGAACCAGATCATCAATATCCGCCCGGGTGATATTCCCCTGGTAGCGCGCCCACGCGGACCACAGGGCCGTGCCGAAGGTGAGCAGAAGTGCAAGCAGCACCAGCACCACGACCCGCCACCATGAAGAGGTGCGGCGTCCACCGATCAGATGCGCTGCGGCGCGTGAGTTTTTTGCCACCACCTCATCATAGGGGTTCGGGCGCGTCGCCCGCTGGAAGAAGCGCCGCACTGCGGTGTTAAGCACGGTGGCGCGGGCAAGGGCGAGCGAACGCTAGCGGGTGCGCGGCGGCGTGCGGGAGCGCCACTGCGCACGGCCTCGGCGCGAGTGCGGCGGCGGGCAGCGGCGCGCTCGGCTAGGCTAGGACCATGCGCATTCGTGTCATCACCGTGGCTTTCAATCCCGGGCCGGAACTGGAAGCTTTTCTCGCCTCCCTCCCGGAAGCCCTGCAGGAAGCCCACGAATGCATCATTGTGGATAACGGTTCCGAGCACGCCGAAGTGGATCGGGTAGCCCGCGCCCACGGGGCGCAGGTGGTGCGCACCGGCGAAAATATCGGTTACGGGCGGGCCGCCAACCGCGGAGCCCAGGGCTTTACCGGCGAATGGCTGGTGGTGGCCAATCCCGATGTGGTGTTCACCCCCGGCTCCCTCGATGCCCTGGTGCGCGGGGCGGAACGCTTCCCGCGGGCCGGCGCGCTCGGCCCGCTCATTCGCACTCCGGAAGGGGAGATTTACCCATCGGCCCGCCAATTCCCGCGCATCGTTTCCGGGGTGGGGCACGCTCTGCTCGGGAATATCTGGCCGAATAATCCTTTCTCCCGCTCCTACCGCTCCAATGCGGATGTTACCCGCGCCCACCCGGTGGACTGGCTCTCCGGGGCCTGCCTGCTGCTTCGCCGGGAAGCTTTCGAAGCCGTGGGCGGTTTCGATGATTCCTATTTCATGTTCTTCGAGGATGTGGCCCTGGGGGAGGCCCTGGCCCGGGCGGGCTGGCACTCGGTTTTCCTCCCCGAAGCGGAAGTGGTTCACTCCCAGGGTGCTTCCTGGAAAGACCAACCGGCCGCCATGCTGCGCGAACACCACCGCAGCGCGGCGCACTATATAGATAGCGTTTACGCGCGCCCCTGGCAGGCGCCCTTGCGCTGGGCGATCCGGGGCGGGCTCGCGCTGCGGGCGCAGCTGCACGTGCGGGCGGCGCGCGCGGCGCGTCGTCGTTCCCACTAACTAAAACGTATTAAAATCAACGTGGAGCTGCGAGTATCCGCGAGGCGGCTCCACCCCTCACTCCGAGACCTCAATCGAATAACACCGATGTATTTTTATGAGGTTAAAGTAAAACGGAGTTAAGGGTGTGAAAGTTGGGACTTTTGCCGTAAGGTAAGTCTGGAAGCTGCCCGTATGAGTTCTCATCGTGGCGGGCGGCGTGAACCGGAGGGAAAAATGACCAAACGTCGCGGTCTTGTTCTAGGAACCGTGCTGGCGCTCGCGAGTGCGGGCCTTGCCGTCCCGATTGTGGGCTACGCTTTTGCCGAGAACGATGATGCACAGGGCAGTATTGTTATTCCGCTAACAACCGAAGCGGGGGATCTCACTACCACCGCCACCGCACAAATCGAGGAAGAAGCAGCGAGCAAGCCTGACTCTTCCAAGGAAGCCGAGCCGCGCGAGGCAGCGCATCCCACCGAGGCCTCGCACCCCACCGGGGAAGCTGAGCCTGCCCAAGAAGCGAGTGCCGGGCGCGCGGGCGGCGTCGTACCGAATGCGGTGCGCACGAATGTACTGCGCGCCGCGGGAACCGAAAACGAAAGCGCCGAAAACGGGGCCGAGGATAGTGCGGACGGCGCGGAACTGGCCGACAACTACGCCGTCTTCACCAGCCCGGTGCGGGTGGACGAACCCTTCGCGGTGGCCGGGCTGACCTGGAACCGCGGGGAGAGCCTGCCCGAGGGTGCCTCTATCGAAATGCGCACCCTGGACGGGAAGCAGTGGTCGGACTGGTACGAAGTGGGCGAGGAATCCCAAACCGAGCGCGAACGGCCCGGCACGGAATACAACGTCTCGGGGGAGTCCACCGGGATTCAGGTGCGTATTACCCAGGGCGAGGGCCCGCTCCCGGCCGGCCTGCGCATCGATATTGCCTACACCGCCGAGGGTGACACCGTGGAGGTGGAGGAGGCCGAAACCGCGCCGATTCTGCCCGAACGCGGAACGGAAACCGATCCGGTGGTCAATCCCGAAGAGGGCGAGGAAGAGATTCCTGCCTTGGGTGCTTCGCTTTCCGCCGCGCGCGGTGGGGGCACCCTGGAGCAGGGCAGCGTGGTGGCGAACGGCTTACTTCCCACCGCCCGCGATTGGACTAATCGCATCGGCACCCGCGGGATCCACACCCGCGCCGATTGGGGCGCGGACGGCTCCCTCATGACCTGGCCGGTGGAATACGCCACCTTCCAGGGCATGGTTATCCACCACACCGCCGGCTCGAATAACTACACCCAGGCCGGGGTACCGCGTGTTATCCGCGGGATTTACGCGTTCCACGCCGTCACTCGCGATTGGGGCGATATTGGCTATAACGTGATCGTTGATAAGTACGGCGGGAAATGGGAAGGGCGCTACGGCACCCTGCAATCCCAGGATGGCACCATGGCGATTGGCGCGCACGCCGCTGGGCGCAATACCGGCACCATGGGTGTGTCCGTGCTCGGCACCTTCACCGCGGACCACCGCCCCTCGCAAACCATTCTTAACACCCTCGCCGATGTGGCCGGCTGGAAATTCGCGCTCGCGGGCCTGGATCCGCGCGGCACCACCTCGCTGACCATTCCGCAGCGCAATAATTCGGCGCGCTACCGTTCCGGCGAAGCGATGCCGCGTATCGTGGGGCACCGCGATGTGGGCAATACTTCCTGCCCAGGCACGATTTACGATTCCATCGGCTCCATTCGTGAGAACGCCTACCGTATCTATACGCAGCTGCGTTCCGGTGGTGGTACGACGACGCAGCCCGCGCCGCGCCCCACTCAGCCACCGGCACCGCGCCCGCCCGCTCCGCCGGCGCCCGCGCCGAGCAATCCGCGCCCGTCCTCGAATGTGGCACCTTTCCCACCGCGCTTCTTCCTCGCTAATGGCTGGGGGCGCACCGCCGATATTGTGATGGACTACGGCCTGCGCGGCGATGAAATCCTCACCGGGGATTGGAATGCTGATGGGCGGGATACTCTGGCGATTCGCCGCTCCAATATTTTCCACGTGCGCGATACCCTCGCCTCCGGGGTTGCCACCCGGGTCTTCAGCTTCGGGCGTGCCGATGACGAAGTGTACGTAGGCGACTGGGACGGCGACGGCGTGGACACCTTCGCGGTGCGGCGCGGCAACCTACTGCTCGTGCGCAATTCCCTCACGTCCGGCCCGGCCGATAAGGTCTACTGCTTCGGTAATCCGGGGGATACCTGGCTGGTGGGCGATTGGAACGGCGACGGCGTGGACACCCTGGCGGTGCGGCGCGGCAACGTCTTTATCTTCACCGATAACCTGGCCACCAGCGCGGTCTCCGAGGAAATGGCCTACGGGAACCCGGGCGATGAGGTGCTCGCCGCGAAGATTGAGCCCCAGCGTTCCACCCTCGTGGTGCGCCGCGGGAATGTGTACGTGGTGCGCGGCCCGCTCAACGGCCCGGAGGTGACCGAAGATGTTACCTACGGGCGCCACAGCGATATGGTCATCTTCGGTGATTGGGACGGCCGGGGCGGCCAAACCCTCGGGGTGGTGCGCTCGCGCTAAGTACCGATAGGCACGAGTTTCGGTCACAACATACGGGCCGGGGATGCTTCACGACGAAGCAAGATCCCCGGCCCGTACCTTTAGGCCTAAGCGCGCCGCTGCGCTTGACTACCGGTTTTAGTCCCGCCCGAAGATATCGCGGGTGAGCACCGGGGTGGAGGTTTCCGGCATGGTGCCATCCAGGCGATTCGTGATGATCACCTCCGCGCGATCCTGGAATTCCTCCCAGGAATCCAGCACCGGAATATCCCCGAGACCGCCCGGTTTCAGTGCCGGATCGTAAACGAGCACCTCCACATCCCGCGCCCGCAAGTGCGCCGCGAGGCTGAGGGCTGCCGAAGCCCGGTGATTATCCGAGCCCGATTTCATGGCGACCTTGTAGATCCCCACCGTGGCGTAGCCGGCCCCCGCCAGGCGGGTAGCCAGGAAGTCAATCCGGGTGTCATTGGATTCGACAATCGCGGACATGAGATTTTCGGGCACGCCTTCGAAATCGGCGCGTAATTCCTTGGTGTCCTTGGGCAGGCAGTAGCCGCCGTAGCCGAAGGAAGGATTATTGTAATGATCCCCGATACGCGGATCGAGACCCACCCCGCGAATAATCTCCGCGGCGTTGAGGGAGCGCGCCATCGCGAAAGAATCCAGCTCATTGAAATAAGCGACCCGCATGGCCAGATACGTATTGGAGAAGAGCTTAATTGCTTCGGCTTCCCGGGTTCCCACCTGGATAATCGGGACGTCGCGCGCTTCAGCTCCCTCGCTCAGCAGCTGGGCGAAGTGGGCAGCTGCGGCGTCGTCGCCCGAAACAACAATGCGCGAAGGGTTGAGATTATCGTGCAGCGCTTTACCCTCGCGCAAAAACTCCGGGGAAAAGACGATGCGCAACTGCGGGAACGTTTCTTGCATCCGCGCGGTAAAACCGATGGGGATAGTGGATTTAATAACGACGACGGCACCGGGATTCGCCTCAGCGACCTGCGTAATCGCACTTTCAACAGAGGCCGTATCAAAGGCATTGGTCTCCGTATCGTAATCGGTGGGGGTGGCGATCACCGCGTAATCAGCACCTGCAAGCGCCTCAATATTCGAGGTGGTAGCCCGCAGCGAAAGCGGCTTCGTGGCGAGGAACTCTTCGATTTTGGCATCCTGGATCGGGGAAGTGCGGGCGTTAATCGCATCCACTTTCGCGGGATTGAGATCCGATCCGACAACATCGTGGTGTTGGGCAAGAAGGACGGCGTTGGCCAAGCCCACGTAGCCCAGCCCGATCACAGCAATCTGCATGATGCTCCTAGCTCTTGGGTTGCGTTCAGTATAGCCGGACTGCCGCGCGGCGGCCCGGTGGGACACGGAAGGGGGGCCGCGGCGAGGCTCCCACGCATAGCGCTGCCCCGCTCGCGCTCCTCGTGGCACTCAGGGTGCGCATCGGAGAAGTGCGAACGGGGCAGCGGAAAGCCGGCTCATGCAGGCAGCGCACGAGGGCCGGGGCGGGGCGCTTTAGTGGCCGGTCTTGGCGTACTTGGCCTCCACGGCTTCCTTCTGCGGGCGCCACCACTCTTCATTGGCCTTGTACCATTCCACGGTGTCATGCAGACCCGCGGCGAAGTCCTTGAACTTCGGCTGCCAGCCGGTTTCTTCCACCAGCTTGGAATTATCAATGGCGTAGCGCTGATCGTGGCCGGGGCGGTCATTCACATGATCGAAATCATCGGGTTCGCGGCCGAACTCCTGGAGGATCATTTTGACGACCTCGAGGTTATTCTTTTCGCCATCCGCGCCGATGAGGTAGGTTTCCCCGATCCGGCCCTTATTGATGATCTCCCACACGGCCACGTTGTGATCGCGCACGTGGATCCAATCGCGCACCTGGAGGCCGGTGCCGTAGATACGCGGGCGGATACCGTCCAGGAGGTTGGTGACGGTACGCGGAATGAACTTCTCCACGTGCTGGTAGGGGCCGTAGTTATTCGAGCAATTGGAGATGGTGGCTTCCACCCCGAAGGAACGCACCCAGGCGCGCACCAGCAGGTCAGAGCCGGCTTTGGAAGCCGAATACGGGGAGGAAGCGATATAGGGATCGCCATCCTGGAAGCGGCGCGGTTCGTCAATCTCCAGGTCCCCGTACACTTCGTCGGTGGAAATATGGTGGAGGCGTACCCCGTGGCGGCGCACCGCTTCCAGAATCGTGTAGGTGCCCACCAGGTTGGAGCGGATGAAGGGGGAGGGATCAACGAGCGAGTTATCGTTATGGGATTCCGCCGCGAAATTCACCACCAGATCGCAGTCCTTGACCAGGGGGTCAACGGTATCCATATCCGCAATATCGCCCTGGACCAGGGTGACGCGGTCCAGGCCCTCAATGGACTTGGGATTACCCGCGTACGTGAGTTTATCCAGGACGACAACTTCGGCATCCGGATAATCCTCGACAGTTTGGTGAACGAAATTCGCGCCAATAAATCCGGCACCGCCGGTAACCAGGACACGCATATTATTCCTTTCGTGGGTCAGTTCCTGGCTAATTCTACCCGGAACTGCGGGGTAAGGAGTCAGCCCATCCCGCCGCGCCATAGTTTTCAGTAGGAGGGCGACACGGGCGATCTCCACAATTGTGCCGCCCGGAGGGTTTAGGCTGGAACTATCGTCCACGCATCGCGGCCTGGATTTAGCACCACTCCGGGGCGCGAACAACTCGAGGAGGTTCTCTTGGAGAGGTATTCATACGCGCGCGCCCGCACCCCCGGGCTGCTGGTTGGCGTGATCGCAGCGCTGGCGCTGATCGTGAGCTCACTGGGGCTCATGCCGGCAGCGCAGGGTGCGCCCGCTTTGGACGAAGGCGCGGGAAACTACTATTTCTTCAAAAACTCTCTCACCTCGGGTACTGCCGATATGGAGATGTCCTACGGGCGGCATACGGACGTGGTGTTCACCGGGGATTGGAATGGCGACGGGCGGGACACCTTGGGCGTGAACCGCGGTTCCGATTTCTATATGAAGAACACCTTCTTGTCCGGGGATGCGGATATCCACTTTAAATTCGGGCTGCCCACTGATCAATTCCTTATCGGCAATTGGGATGCGGTAGTGGGAGATACCGTTCTTATTCGCCGCGGCAATACGTATTTCGTGCGCAATGAGCTCACCACCGGGGGCGGGGAACATACCTTCACTTTTGGTGAACCCGATGATGAAGTGATCGCGGGGGATTGGAACGGGGACGGCACCGATACCCTCGCCATCCGGCGCGGCAATATGTTCTATGTCAGCAATGTGCTCGACGATGATGAGAACTTCACGGTCTTCTCCTTCGGGCGCCACGGTGACACCGTCCTCGTGGGTGACTGGGACGGAGATGGCATCGATAGTTTCGCGGTGCGCCGCGGCAATATGTACTACGTCAATAATTCGACCGTGTCCGGTGGGAATGCCTCGACCGAATTCTCTTACGGGCGCCACGGGGATAACGTTCTGGTGGGTGACTGGAACCGTGACGGGGTGGACACCCTGGCGGTGCGCCGCGATTATGTGCCGCCGGCTCCCAATAGCGAGCGCCCGCCCACCCTTGATCCTAATTCCGGTGGGTACCCCATCCTGGTTTACGGAACGCTGCGCCAGGGTGAAGAAGCTGCCTTTGTGGTCAATAACTACTCCGGTATCAAAGAAAGTTGGGTGCCGGGTTATGAACTGTGGATTACCGGCCCGCGGTGGAATCCGTGGCCCTGGGCTCTTCCCGGCCCGCACGGGCTGCGCGGCGACCTCTTGAAGTACGGACCGTGGAATTACGATGCCAAAGTGGCCCAAATGGATGATTGGGAAGGCTATGTTCCGGGTAAGAACCCTGCCTATATGAACTACACCCGTGACCTCGTCACCACCGTGGATGGGCCGGCGTGGATGTACGTGGCAACGAAATGGCGGCAGGATTTCGCGCGGCGCTGGGGTTATGTTGTACCCCACGGCGATTTCCACCGCTTCTAAGGGGATGAAGTCATGAAAAAGAAAGACGATGAGACGATGCAGAATTCTCACACCACTCCTTCTTCCATCCCCGGCCTGCGCCGCCGGGCACTAGGGAGCTCGCTCGCCATTATCGGCGCGGTAGCGGTTCTTGGTTTAGGCGGATGCTCCAGCGTTGCGGTGGGCGATCCTGACCCGGTGACCCCAATTCCGGTGGCTACCGCCGCGCCGAGCGTTCCGGGAGTCTCCGGGGAATCCACTACCGGGAATCGCACTATGCAAGACCGGGCCGCAGTGACCGACGGTTCTGACGGTTCTGACGGTTCTGACGGTTCGGAAGGCGGACGCCCGGTTACGGTTGCGCCCAGCGGAGATGTGGAAGCTCAGCTTGGGGTGCCGGTAGGTCTTTCGGTCGACGGCGCCACTCGGGCGGCATTCACTTTGACAGTCACGGATATTACCCGGGCACAGGAGTGCCCCTCGCGCATCGCGGAGCCAGCTGTTTTCACTCCCGAGAACGGCACCTTCCTCGTGGTTGATCTCAGCGCGCAGATGGCAGCTGATTATGCTTCCTACGACCCGGATGCTCCCTTCCTCACCCTGGATCGGGATGCTTTCCATCTCACGGACCGGGAAGGAAATATCCAGGAAGATAGCCACACGGTGGCATCCTACGGGTGTTATTCCACCGCGGAGCGGGTCACCCCCTTTATCAACCCGGGGGAAAACGCGGGTGGCAAGGTGGTCCTGGAAACCTCCCTGGAGCACGGCTACCTGGTCTACAATCCCTGGGGCGTGCCGGGATCGGGATGGCGCTGGGCTTTCTAAGCGCCGCTCTCATCCGCTCCTAGGCCGCTCCCAATTCGCTCTTAAGCCGTTCCTACTCTGCTCCCAATCCGCTATTAATCCGCGATGGCGTAGGTGCTGCGCACGTAGCGCAGGTAGATCTTGCGGTAGAGCGCCGGGCAGGTACGCAGCAGGGCGGCTCCGGCTGCCAGCTGCGGGCGGGCCTGCGCGGTAGCGCGCAGCATGGGCAAGCTAATAGCACGCCGTGCCGCACGCACAATATCGGCGGTGTCTTTCTCCGAACGCATGGCCGATTGCGCCAAGATCATCATGGCGAGGGTGCGGTACACCAAAAAAGCGGAAAGGTTCTCCGGTTCTGCCATCCATTCCGGCCCGAGCTGCTCGGCTAGGAAACGTGCGGCATCCTCGTATTCTTGCGGATCGGGAACGCGACCCCAAGTGAGAGACTGGGTGCCCACCACGTAATTGGCCAGGGCATCGGGAATTGAGGTGACGCGCCGGGCCCGGGAAAGCGCTATCGCGGCAACAACCTGATCTTCCCCGCGGTGAATATGCTCGGGGAAACGTAGTCCCTGGAAAGTAGCAGCGGCGAAAAGCTTATCCCAGAGGAACGGGGTGAGGTTATCGGTAAGGAAAGCACGTACCGCCTCCGGGCCCGCCAGGGTGCCGAGGAAACGGGAGTGTTCGGTGCGCGTCTGGCCGTTGGAAAGATGAATAGTGCGCCCGCAGCACACCACATCGGTATCGGGCCCGCTTTCTACCTCACGCAGCATCCGTTCCAGATAGGTGGGTTCCCAGTAATCATCCCCGTCAAGGAAAGCAATATAGTCCCCGGACGCGCGCTCAAGGGCGGAGTTCCGGGCCCCGGAGACCCCGGTATTGTTCTCGTGGTAGATCACGGTGAGGCGGGAATCGGCAAGTTCTTTTTCCAGGTCGCGCAACACGCCGGCGGTGTTATCCGGGGAGTGATCATCCACAACGATGAGCTCCACATCGGGCATGGTTTGGCCCAGGACCGATACAACCGCGCGCCGAATAGTGTCCTCACCGCGGTAGGCGGGAGTGATAACGGATACCCGTGCCATGTTTCCTCCTAGGTCAGCTCAGTAGTCTCCATGGTACCCGCGCGCCGCTCCGGCGCTAGCGCGCTATCGAGTGCGGCGCACCAGGCCGAGGATATGGCAGATGCTCCCCAGCAGCGGGCCCACCACCAGAGAGGCAACCGTGCGCGTTTCCAGGCAAACGGGCAGAAGCATAATGACGACGGAGACCACCAGGGCCACGCACCAGCCCAGAATATTGAGCCGGTGGTGATCGGCAGCCAGTGCCACCGCCCCGGTCAGGGTAAGAAGAGCCAGGCAGGCCGCAGCAAGCACCAAGAAGCCCAGGATCAGGGGAGTATTCGCATAAGCCGGCCCGAAAATAACCGCCATGAGCCACGGGCCGCACGCGGCAGCGGCCAGGGCGCCAACCCCGCCAATTCCGCCCACAATAACAGCCAGACGCAGCAAATAGCCGCGGGTGCGTTCGGGGTGCTGGACGAAGACCGTGATCACCATGGACTGGAAAGCCACCAGGGGAAGCATGAGGGGAGCCCTAGTCACGGACACCGCTTGAATGAGCGGGGCTGCTTTAGAGAACACCACCGGCTCGGTGGTCAGGCTCATGAGGAGCGGAAAACCGTTAATAAGAAGCGCGCTGGCCCCGGTCGCGGCCATGGCCAGCAGGAGGCGGCGCACCAAACCCCGCGGCGCAATATTAATGCGGGTGCGTGCCAAAGCCCGCACCCCCGGCGCGGCGCTGAGCAGCAGCCAGGTACCGCAGGCCAGCACGCAGGCGAGGGCGTAGAGGTGGAGCGCAAGACTGAGATATCCGGCCACCGCGATGAAGAGGAAACGCAGGGCCGGCTCCAGCGACGTGAGAGTACCGAAAACCTTCCATTTCCCGCGCCCCGCGAAAACTCCAAGGAGCCCTAAATGCACGCTATTGAGAAGTACCCCCAGGGCAATAAAAGCAATGAGGAGCCCGCGCCCGGAAAACCCGTGAAAGACCCGCAGCCACAGCGGCGTGGCAGCCAGCACCAGGACCGCGGCGCATACGCCCACCCCCGCGCAGATGAGGACCGGCGAGGTGCGGTAGCGCGGGCCCGCGGCCCCGGAATCCACACCCCCGCGGCTTGCTACGCCCGCGCGGCTTTCTCCGGCGTCACGGTTTTCCACCCGCTCAGGGTTGTCCATCCGTTCGCCGCCCTCCACCCGGTCCCGGCGCACCGCCCGCGTCACCTCATTTTGAAGGCCCGCCACGATGGCAATAATGGCGAAAAGGGCGGCCCAGAAGGTCAAAAACAGGGTGTTATCGGCAGGGGAGAGCGAGCGCGCACTCACCACCGTAATGAAGAAACCGGAGAGTGCCCCGGAGGCACCCCCTAAGGCGACGGGCAGCGCAGCCCCGGCAGTTTCTGAGTTCTGGCCAGCGGCGGTGGACATCACGGATGGCCTTTCTCTTCGCAGGATTTCTTAAGTATAGGGTGCGCGGCGTTTCGGGCAGGCGTGCTAACGGCGCGTTACGCACAGCCCGCCCGGACCAGCGCCCTGAGCGCGCCCGTGCCATAATAGGCGCTAGTACGGATGGCGGCGAAACGGAAAGCCGCTTCGCCACAGAAAGGATCACGCCCGATGCGCCTCGATATCATGCTGCCCTTCTGGGGGAACCCGGACTACCTCTTCCAAACCGTGGAATCGGTCCTGGCCCAGGATAGCGATGAGTGGAAGCTCACCGTGGTGGACGATTGCTATCCCGATAAGAGCGTTCCCGACTACTTCGCCCAGCTGCGTGATGAGCGCATCACCTATATCCGCAACGAAACGAACCGCGGCATTACCGAAAACTACGAAACCTGCCTGAAGCTAGCCACCGCCGAGTACATGATGTTCATGGGCTGCGACGACATCATGGAACCGAATTTTGTTTCTACCATCCAGGCCGCTATTACCGCCCACCCCACCATCGATATTATTCAGCCCGGGGTGCGCCCCATTGACGCTCAGGGCACCGTGATCTCTCCGCTCGGGGACCGTATCAAAACTTCCCTGCGCAAGCGCTCCACCCGGATGGGCAATGTTATTTCCGGGGAAGGTGCGGCCGCGGTACTTCTCACCGGGGACTGGCTTTACTGGCCCTCGCTCGTTTTCCGCACCGAGACCATTCGCGCCACTCCCTTCCGCCCCGGTTTCCCGCTCATCCAGGATCTCGCTATCGTTGTCGATATGCTGGCCGCCGGCGCCTCTATGCTCGTGGAGCCCACGGTGTGCTTCCGCTACCGCCGCCACGATTCTTCCGCCTCCGCCTCCAAGCTTCTGGACGGCACCCGCTTCGCCGGGGAACGGCGCTATTTCGCGCTCGCGGCGGAGGAGATGAAGCGCCGCGGCTGGACCAAGGCCCAGCGGGCGGCCCGGTTGCACGCCACCTCGCGCCTTTACGCCGCCACCTTGCTGCCGCGGGCCCTCAAGGAGCGCAGCTCCACCGGGGTACGTACCCTGCTGCGTCACCTGCTCGGCAGCTAGGCCCGGCGTCGTCGTTCTTTATACGACGGCGCACGCCCCGCAGCGCGCTTCTTCGCACCCACTAGCGCGCCGGCGCGCGCAACTCCCCGAAGGGATTCTTTTTGCCGCGCGAAGCCCGCATGGCGGGCCGTTCCACCAGGAACCAGGAGAATGCCGCGCCCAGGGCGGTGAGCACGAAAAGAACCGCGCAGAAAACCAGGTAGGGCGCCGCGTCGGCCAAGCCGAGGCGGGTGAGTAGTTGGGTGAGCGGGAAGCCCCAAATGTAGATGCCGTAGCTGAAATCGTGGACCTGGAAGAGGCGCGGGGAGGGGAGCGTCTGCCCGATCCACAGCAGCACGTAGGTGAGGAGGGGCGCGGAAATCTGCGGCCCGGAATGCGGAGCCACCACCATAATCGCCACGGCCGCAACCGTTGCCCCCAGCGCACCCCAGGTGGTGAGGCTGAGGCGGTCTTTCGCCAGGAAAAGCAGCGAGCCACCGAAGAAGAAGGGCAGCAGCCGCGAGAGCTGGTCGAGGGTGCCGTTCATGGTGCCCAGGTAGACCGTGGCGGTGGGGAGGAAGACCCGCAGTGCGCAGGTGCCCAGGAAAATCACGGCCGTGGGCCAGATATGCCGCTTGAAGAAGGGGATGGTGAGTAGCGCGCCCACAATGAGGTAGCACACGAACTCGTAGTAGAGCGACCACAGCGAGCCGTTCCAGGCAATGGGGTAGGGGACATTGTGGAGGGTATCCGCGATGCCCCACTGGTTCATGTAGAGGAAGAAATTGCCCAGGATATAGCTGATCGGCGTGGGGCCGGTGGTGAGGTAGCCATCCAGGGTGCCGTGGTCGAGGATATAGACGAAGGGCGCGAGGAGGAACGCCGTCACCACATTGATGAACAGGAAGGCCGGGAAGATACGGACCACGCGGTTCTTGAGGTAGCGCCCCACGTCTGAACGCAGCCGGGCCGCGGTAATGAGATACCCGGAAATCATAAAGAAACCGAAAACAGCCCAGGCACCCACGGATTCGCCGGGGGTGATCTCGAATTCCCCGACGAGCTGGGTTACCGGCCCCACGTGGTGGAAAAGTACCATCAGCGCAAAAACAAGCCGAATCAGATTCAGCGAATTATTGCGGGGGTCAAGCCATGTGCGCATACGTTCCTTCGCGTGGTCCCATCGCGGCGGGGCGACGACGCCGCGGTTGCCGGGTCGTCGCCGCACGCCGCGCTGCGGTTATCGGGTTTAGAGATACTGGGTCTGGGTGTTAATCCAGGAAGCAAGGCGCGTGAAGCCTTCTTCCACGTCTACTTCGGCCTCGAATCCGAGGAGCTCGCGGGCAGGTGCCGGATCCGCCCAGGCGTGGCGTACGTCGCCGTGGCGCCACTGGCCGGTGATCTTCGGTTCGGGAGCCCCGTAAATCTTCGCGATAATTTGGGCGGCTTCGAGGATGGTGGTGTAGTGGCCCGCTCCGATATCCACGGACACGCCCGGGCACTTTTCAATTTCGATCATTTTAATGAGGGCGCGGGCCACATCATCAATAATGATGAAATCGCGGCGGATGAGGCCGTCTTCGTAGACGGAAATCTGCTGCTTATTGTAGGCAACCCGGCAGAAGAGGGACATGATTCCGGTGTAGGGATTGGAAGGGGTTTGGCCCGGGCCGTACACGTTTTGCAGGCGCACAATCCCGATCTCACAGCCGAAAGCATCGCCCCACATGCGCAGGAGCTGTTCCTGGGCGATTTTGGTAACCGCGTAGACCGAGGAAGGATGCGGCTCCACCAGGGCGGCGTTCATGGCCACCGGCTCGGCCTCCGGGAAATCCCACTCTTCTTTTTCAAACATGGCCACGGTACGCGAACCGGGGTAGAACAGCTCACCGGCGTGCTCCCCGGAGGTATGCCGCCAGGCACCCTCGCCGTAGACCGCGCGCGAGGAGGCAAGAACAATGCGCTGCGGGATAACCTGGTGGCGCGCGAAGGCATCGAGCATCGTGGTGGTGCCCACCACGTTCACGGAGGCGTGCCGGGTGGATTCGGTTAGGGACTGCCCGGTTCCGGTTTCCGCTGCCAAATGGACCACAACATCCGGGGTGAAGCGCTCCAGCAAGGTATCCCAGGCGGCCGGGTCGGTCACATCGGCTTCGTAGAGCTCCACGCGCTTATCGAAGCCGGCCGTGGGCTGGTGATCCGGGTGGATCTGCGGGTGCAGATTATCGAAAGCGATAACCTGCTCGTGATGGTCGGCGAGGTATGTTGACATCGCCGCTCCGATGAAACCGGCACCACCGGTAACAAGAATGCGCATGGAAGTCCTTCCTGTATTGATGCACATGAAGTTTACGCCTCGGCTGGGGGCGCAGCGCGCTCCGCGCGCAGTAAAGCTATTTCTTCAGCCAAACGCCGCCGGTCTTCTTCCAAGCGGGAGACTGCGGTGGACAGCTGGATCGTCACCATGAGGAGCACCACGCACGCGATTACCAGAATCATATTGGAAGCGCGTTTGAAACCGAGGGCTTGGGAGACGAGGAAAACAACCTGGGGCCAGATCGAAATAACGAGCAGGCCGATGCCGATAAGGAACCAGATATACACGTAGGTTTGTTTCATCCGCCGCGAGCGCAGCAGGATAAACAGGTACACGAGGAAGAGGATGCTCGCGGCGATCGGCAAGAGGCGGTAGAGCACGTTATTGCCTTCCTTCGGTTCCGTCAAGATCTTTTTGGCCGGGGCGGGTAGAGGCTACCGCCATGGCGATAATACCGCGCAGCAGCAGGCGCGCGGCTTTCAGTGGGTTATGGGAGGGGGTGCCGCCCTGCCGTTCGCGCATCTCCACGCCCACCTGGGTAACGCGCAGCCCGGCTTTGCTGGCGATAATAAGAGCCTCGATGGTATCGCCTAAGTATTCGGCTGGGAGTTCATCGGCGAGCACCCCGATGGCCTTCCGGTTCGTGAGCTTGAAACCCGAGGTGGTATCCGTGAGCCGGGTGTGATGCACGCGGGAGAGTACGTGAGAGAGGAAGCGCATGGCCCAGGCGCGCGGGCCGCGCACCCGATAGGATCCCCGTTCCGCAAAACGTGCCCCGATCACAATATCGGCACCGGTGGCATCCATTTTTTCGAGGAGGCGGGCAATATCTTCGGGGCGGTGCTGGCCATCGGCATCCACCTGCACGGCGCGGTCAAAACCGTGGCGCCAGGCGTACAGGTAGCCGGTGCGCATCGCCCCGCCCACCCCGAGGTTAATGGGCAGATTGAGGACTGTTGCCCCGCCGGCCGCGGCCACCTGGGCGGTGGCATCCCGGGAGCAATCGTTAATGACCACGAGGGATGCGTGCGGTACTGCCTGGCGTAATTCGGTGAGAACCGCCGGCAGCGCCTCTTCTTCATTCCAGGCCGGAATGAGGACGACGAGACGTGGGTGCCTGTCTTGCTCAGAAGTCATTCTTTGATTTTAGGCCATTTAAGCCCGGGCTTGAACGAACGCCCGTGCTGTGTGCCCTATATGAGGGGTGGTACTTCGCGATAAGATAACGCGGCAAGTGAAACGTTGTCCATCTCAAGGAAATCCATGGTTGCAGCCACACACGCAGATGTCCGGGCGCCCCAGGCCGCTTCGTCTTCTCAACGCTCGCCGCATCGGGCGGCTCTGGTATCGCGGTTGCGCAGAATCAGTGCCGGGCGCCCCTGGGTGGTGTGGTTAGCCGTTCTGGTGTTCTTCGGGATTCTGGGTGGGGCACTCAATCTGCACTTCATCATCACCAATCCGCACCTGTCTCCCTTCGATGAATACGTGTACCTCGATGCGGTTGATAAGGCCGGTCGCGGGATCGTGGTGCGTGACGGGATGACCACGGATTCCTATGCCCGTGAGGTGCTGGCCTGCCTCGGTTTCGGTTCCAATCCGGTCAGTTCGGCAACTATCGGGGTGTGCGGGGGCGATTTCCCGGATGAGAAGCTCCCCTTCGCGGGCTACACCACCGCCGGGGTGCATTCCCCGGTCTACTACTTCCTCACCGCCTGGCTGGCTAAGCCGTTTATGATGCTCGGGATGGGCTTGCTGGGCAGTGCCCGCCTCACCAGCGTGCTCTGGTTGGTGCTGGGAATGACGGTCCTTGCCTGGGGAATGCGCCGCGTTGGTGCCACCTGGGCGATGGCGTTCACGGTGCCGCTCCTCATCACCTCCATGCCCACCTTCCGCACCACGAACTGCTATATCACCCCGGATGCTCTCAATCTCCTGGTGGGCACCCTCATTATTTTCGGGAGTATTTTCTACGCGCGCCGGCAATGGTCACTCGGTTGGCTCCTCCTTATTACCACGGTGGCCTGCGTGGTGAAAATGCAAAATATTTTCGCGGTGGTGGCGGCCCTTATTTTCCTGGTGTGGTACCGGATGCGGCCCGGCAACGGCTGGGGTAAGAAAGCTGCTGCGGATCCTGCCACCTTGCCGCGCTGGTGGGAAATTGGCATTCTCGGGCTAGTGTCCGCGGTAGCGGGCGGGGCCTGGTTGGTGATTCGCCCCTTCATTACGGTGGCACGCCCGGATATTGTGGTGGATCCAACCGGGGTGCTCGATCTGCGCCAGCTGCCCTATATGACCGATGATGCGCTTCAAATTGTTTTCGCCGGGATTGGTGGGACAGCCGAGCAATACCCGAAGTCACCCTTCGCGAGCGTGGCGCTCTGGCTGGGAATTACCGCCATTGTGAGCGTGGCCTGGATCCTGGAACGCCACTCTACTCTGGAGCAGCGTTTCTGCCAGGCTGCCGCGGTGTCCTTCCTCGGT
This sequence comes from Actinotignum urematis, assembly GCF_051264595.1. Taxonomy (NCBI): domain Bacteria; kingdom Bacillati; phylum Actinomycetota; class Actinomycetes; order Actinomycetales; family Actinomycetaceae; genus Actinotignum; species Actinotignum urematis. The sequence continues at coordinate 188,430 of NZ_JBOZBG010000002.1, forward strand.
ATCGCACCGGGGGTGGTGCTCGGTTTCAATATCCTCGCCGGCTCCCTCACCTTTATGCAGCACCGCTACGGCATGGTTCTTATCCCGCTCTTCTGCGCGGCTGCTGCCTGGATTAAGCTGCGCCATTCCGTAACCTGGGGCCTGGCAATTGTGACCGCCTGCATGTACGGCTACGCCCTCATTATTCCCTCCGCAACGTAGGGCGGCGCACGAGGCGTCCTAGATGTACTTGCGCAGCCGGGACTTCACCTTGGAGGCCAGCACCTTCGGGCCGCCGGTGCGCAGGTAATCCACCACGAGTTTGAGATCGCGTACCGGGTTGAAACCGGGGTCGATAAAGCCGAGCATGGTTCCCGGCACATCGTCGCCGGTGCGGAAAGCCAGATCCGCGGCCCGGCGCGGGTGCCGGCAGAACTCCAGCAGCGGGGCCAGCGCCCGATCCCAGTGGAACTGCTGGGCGAAACCGGCAATATTCGCACGCGCGCGGGCCGCTGCGGCGTCGTCGTATAACAGTGTTTCGAGCGCGGCGGCCAGGGCCTCCACGTCGCGCGGGGGCACCGAGATGCCGATGCCTTCGCTATCGAGGGCGTTCCCGAAGGAATCCCCGCTGGTCGCGACGATGGGTAGCCCCGCCCACAGGTAGTCGAGGATGCGGGTGCGGAAAGAGAACTGGGTTTCCACGTGCTCGAAATGGGTGGAGACTCCCACGTTTGCGTCCAGCAGGTAGTTCTGGCGTTCGTGGTAGGGGACCCAGTCGTGGTTGAAGAATACAAAGCGGTTGGTGAGCTCCAGCTCGTCGGCCAGGGCCACCGCTTCGGATGCGACCCGCATGGCCGGCACTCCCGGATTGGGGTGTTTCATCCCCAGGAAGTAGAGGCGCACATCCGGGTGGGTGCGGGAAAGCTGGGCGACCGCGCGGATGAGGGAGAGCGGGTCGAACCAGTTATAGACCCCGCCACCCCACAGGATGACCTTGTCATCCATGCCGATGCCGGGAACCTTCCCGCGGATGGCGTGCTCGGTTTGCCGGGGTGCTTCTTCGCCCAGGCCAAAGGGCGCAATATCGATGAGGCTGCGCACATCCGCACCGTCGGGGAGGACATTGCGGTTGATACGGCCCATGCTCGCCAGCTGCCCGAGCCAGAAATTGCGCTGCTTATCCGAGGCACACAGGAATTTATCGGCACGGGCCAGCTGCCGGTTGAGCACCCCGGTCACCCCGGTAATGGAGCGTTCGCGGCCCTCCGGGCCCTGGTCGCGGGCCTGTTCGAGCTGCTCGAGGTGCATGGGATCGTAAATATCGGCCACGATGATCTTTTCCGAGCTCATGAGCCACGGGGCGCTTTCCAGCAGGAAGCCCTGGAAAATAATGACGTCGGCCCAATCGGTGCAGGCGCGCAGGGTATCGGTATCGCCATTGTGGATCTCGAAAGCCTGGGGGGCTACTTTGCCAACTCCGGCCGTGGAACACAACCGCACCGGGTGCTCGAGTGCCAGGCGGGTGCACATCTCCCAGGCCCGGATAGCCGGACCGGCCATTTTTTCCCCGATGGGTTCACCGGTGACCACCAGCACCTTCGCCTGCCCGGAAAAACGCTTCGCGATGCCGAAGAAACGCGCCAGTGCCTCGTGGAGGTCCAGGTAGCGCGGCAGCGGATAGGCCGGCTCCATGGCATTACGCATGAGGGTGATAATCTCCGCATCGGATTTCTTGCGCCCGGCCTGGATCTCCCGGCGCGATTCCACGAGAGAGGGCAAAATATCGCGGAAATACGAGACCGCGTAGGGTGCGGTGGCCGCCATTTTCGTGATGGTGCCTTCCGCGGCACGGTAGGAATCCGGACCGCGGCGCTCCTCCACTTCGCTGCGTTCCGCGCTGCGCTCCAGGGCAAAAGCGAGGGCGGGAGCGAAAACCGTGCGGAGCAGGTCATCGCCGAGATTCTTGTACAGGCAGGCCAGCGCATTGCGTTCCAGGAAATAGGTTTCGCGGAAATTCCCGAACTTCTTCATGGTGACGTGGTGACGGTGGTAGGCCACCGATTCAGGCACGTAGCGCACATCGTATCCGGCGAGGTTGGCGCGCCAGCCGAAATCAGCATCCTCGTAGAACATGAAGTAGCGGTCATCGAAACCGCCCAGTTCCTCGAAAACACGGCGCGGCACGAACATGGCGGCCCCGGTGGGGAAGAGTACATTCTTCGGGGTATCCCAGGCGCCGGTATCTTCCCGTTCTGCCTCGCGCTTGTAGCCCATCCCGAACCACGTCATCGAGGAATCAACGAAATCAATTCTGTCGCCTTCCCAGGTGAGCACCTTGGAGGCGACGCATCCCACCTTCGGGTCCGCTTTAATCGCCTCTACCGCGGCGCGAATCCACTTCTTGCCGGGCCGGGCATCATTATTGAGGAAAGCCACGATATCCCCGCGTGAATGCTCCACCCCGAAGTTGCAGCCCCCGGTGAAGCCCAGGTTGGCGCCCGATTGCAGTACCTGGCAGTCGGGTAGTTCGGCGCGCAGGCGCTCGTAGGAACCATCCCCGGAATTATTATCGACGACGACGATCTCCAGATCCTGCGCGGGCCAATCACATTCACGCAGGTAGTGCGCGGCGGCAATCGTATCCTCCGCCCCGCGGAAATTGACAAGAATAACGGAAACAGAGGTCACTTGCGTTCTCCCTTGAGAGTGCTGGCTAGGCCGCGCAGCGCGCGGCGCAGGTGGGGATGCTTGCGGGCACCGGGCTTGCCGGGCTCTTCGTACAGCTGGGTGGTTTCCACCCGTTCATAGGAGTGGACGGGGGAGCGTAGCGCGGCGAGGGCCGCCGCAATACCGCCGTTTTCCTGGGCGACGAGGCTGGTGAGGGAGTGATCGTCGTCGTACGTATTCTGATCCAAACGATAGTTCCCGGACAGGGCCCCGAGCACAAAATCACGCTGGGCGGTATCCGCGGTGATCACGCGATCCGCAACGGTGAGCGTTTCGTTGAGGACGCTGGCGTTCGCGCCCACGCTTTCCGTGCCGGTCACCCCCACCCAATCGGTGCGGACCATCGCGGTGAGATTCGCGGTGGTGACATCGGCAATCACCACCCCGTGGGTTCCGGTCCACGGAACCGCGCGGGCCGGGAGATTGAGAATATAGGTCACGGCAATTGTGTCGACGGCGCTGGCCATATCGCGGCGCGCCGCTTGGAACGGTGCGGCGGGATCGGCGCTGCGCTCGCTCAGCTCTTTGCTTTCCGGATCCCACAGGTAGAGCGGCTCGGAAAGCGCGCCGGCAATCTGCTCGAAACGGGCGCGGGCCGCGGTATCGGAAGCCGCCACCGCGAAAGCAATACTCGGCTCATCATCGCGGCGCACATCAGCGAAAGCGCTTTCCAGGAAATCCCGTTCGGCGGCGGGAATACCGGCGCTGGCCCAGACCCGGTCAAGGAAATCGGCCATATGGGGCAGGCGGCGATCCGGGATGCGGGCGGCGGCCGTGGCCGCGGCGTGCCGGTCTTCCAGGCCGGCCAGCGAGGCGCTCCAGTCGCGCACCACCTGGGCACCGCTGAAAGTGGTGGAGGGGACGGGGAGGGAGGGGACGTCGTCGTTCCCGGGGCGGCGGGCTAGATCCAGGGCCGCGGTATCCACCCCGGAGCTGCGGATCGGGTGATCGATCAGCGCGGTGAAGAGCGGGGCGAGGAATTCCAGCTGGTAGGCCGGGGAAAGATTCTTCGTGAGGATGCGCAGGTAATCGGTGGTATCCAGATCGGGGGTGCCGGTTTCGAGGAGGGCGGTGGTGCGCTGCTCACCCGGTACTCCGGCGGCGGTGAGGCGCCACTGGGCATCCACGGCCAGAGCCGGAAGCGAGAACGCGGTATCGAGACCGCCGCACAGGTGGAGCGCCCGCGAATCAAAAGTGTAGACCGGGGCGGGAACCGCGAGGACGCTGCGGGAATCGGGGGTTTCCGGCGCGCTCGCGGTGGTATCCGCGCTGGCGCTCGCGGTGGTATCCGCACTTGGTTGCGGTGAAGAATCCGCGGCCGCGCCCCACGCGGTATTAGGCCCCGGGGTGCTCAGGAGCTGCGCGAGGGCTGTTTTCGTGATGGCACCGGGAGTGGTCACCACCGCGGTGATCGTTTCTCCCGCCGCGAGATCCGCGCGCGGGGCGGGCTGGCCCGGAATGAGCTCCGCAACACGGTAGGGGAGGGCCCGCGCTAAAGCAGGCCCGGCTCCGGCGGGAACAAGAACACAAACACTCATGACTGCCTATCATCCTCCGCGGGGCGGCAAGCGCGGCTCGCATAGCCGCGGCGGCTCCCGGGTGAAACTTACTTTCTCTATCGTACAAGGCGATGCGAGGTGGCGCTGACGGTGCGCGGCTGTGCGCGCGGCTTGGCCCGCAGCTAGGTAGTATGAGACAGATAGGTGCATACGCGCGGCTAACCCGGGTGGGGAGCCATCAGCGCGGATGCCGGCAGGAAAGGTCGGGTATGGCAGCAGAGCGCGAACGCGAGGTGAGCCCCGAAGCGCAAACACGCTTCGAGAAACTCGCCAGCCAGGATCTCACGCGCGTGGCTATTGACACCGGGTTCTTTAGCGGATGGCGAGCTTCCGTCCGCGATATTTTCGACCATCGCCACCTCTTGGGCCTGCTCACCCGGCGCGAACTCAAAGCACGCTACAAGGATTCGGTGCTCGGGTACGTGTGGACCCTGGTGCGGCCCCTCATTAACCTGCTCATCTACTATTTCGCCATCGGCAAGGTGCTGGGCGCCGAACGCGCCATCCCCGATTTCGCCATCTATGTTTTCGCGGGGCTGACCGCCTGGGGGCTTTTCTCCCAGATCGTGGCGGCCTCCACCGGGGCGATCGTGAGTAATTCCGGGATCGTCAAGAAGGTTTATCTTCCGCGCGAAATCTTCCCGCTCTCCGCGGCCGGTGCGGCCTTTGTGGACTTCCTCTCCCAACTGGCCATTCTGGTATGCGGGGCCCTTATTATTCGCGGGGTGCCGTGGGGGAGCGCCCTCATCTACTTCCCCATCTCCCTGGCGGTGGTGGTGGTGTGGGCGGTGGCCTTCGGGCTGTTCCTCTCCGCCGCGAATGTTTATCTGCGGGATGTGCAATACCTCGTGGAGGTTATTCTTCTCATCGGATTCTGGCTCACCCCCTCCGTCTATTCTTTCGCGATGATCGCCGGGGCGGCGCCCAGCTGGATGATTAACCTCTATCTCCTCAACCCCACCTCGGTGGCGGTTATGGGCTTCCAGCATTCCTTCTGGGCGGCCGGGCAGGATGCCCTGCTGCCCTCCCATCTCCTCACCCGCCTGGGAATCTTCCTTATCATCGGGCTGGTGCTTCTCTGGCTCGCGCAGCGCTACTTCGCCCGTATGCAACGTAACTTCGCGCAGGAACTCTAAAGGAAAGGCGAGTCAAGGATTCTCATGTCACGTCCCGACGTCATTCAAGTTGACGGAGTTTCGAAGAAATTCATCGTCCACAAAGATAAATCCCTCAAGGAACGCCTGGTCAATGCCGCCCGTTCGCGCACCCACGCGGAAGAATACTGGGCGCTTAAGAACGTGTCCTTCAACGTGGCCGCCGGAGAATCGGTGGGCTTGGTGGGGGCGAACGGTTCGGGTAAATCCACCCTCCTCAAAGTGATCGGTGGGATCCTCACCCCCGATGCCGGCCAGGTCCGCACCCGCGGGCGCATGGCCGCGCTTCTCGAATTGGGTGCCGGTTTCCACCCGGATCTCACCGGCATGGAAAATATTTATCTCAATGCTTCTATCCTGGGCTTGTCCGAAGCGGAGATCGACGCCCAGCTTGATTCCATTATTGAGTTTTCCGGGATTCGAGATTTCATCCACACCCAGGTGAAGTTCTATTCCTCCGGGATGTACGTGCGCCTCGCTTTCGCGGTGGCGGTGCATTCCGACCCGGATATCCTGCTCGTGGATGAAGTCCTCGCGGTGGGTGATGAGCCTTTCCAGAAGAAATGCATGGAGAAAATTCGCCAATTCCAGCGCGAAGGGCGCTCCATTATTCTGGTGTCACATTCCGCGGCGCAAGTGATTGAGGTGTGCGATCGCGCCGTCGTTCTGGATAAAGGCGCCATGGTTATGGTGGGGGATGTGCGTGACGCGATGTCCCGCCTCCACCAGGGCTACCAGGAACAAATGCTCGCCGAACTCGCGGAAAAGAACGGCGGGGTGCTCACCGCGGTGGATACCCACCCGTGCAGTATTGACAATGCCGCGATTGTGGACGGCGTGCGTACCTCCGACGACGGGCTTTTCGTACATATTTCCGGTGATACCATGCGCATTGCCTTCGATCTGGTGGCCCACGAACCCATGCGCGATTACGGCGTGGTGGTGGAAATCGCCACCATGAACGAGGGCACCCCGGTTTTCGGAATGTCCAGCCGCCGCCTCCAGCTTCCCCTCCCCGCGGTAGAAAAAGACTACGCCACCATCATGGTGGTGCTCCCCGATCTGCATATCGGGGAGGGCGATTACATCGTCAATATCGCGATTCTCGACAGTGCTGATATTGAAATCGAGCGGCGCAATAGCGTTGCTCTCTTCACCACCAAATCCGATGGCATGACCACGGGATTCGTCAAAACCTTCCCCGAAGTCTATGTTCACAATGTTAAGATCGAGGCGGGGAGCGGAACCGAGCAATAATACCGTTCGCGGTCACCATCGCTCCCGCGGATAGAGCGGATAGAGGGGAACCACGTGCCAGTTATCGAAGCCCACCCACGCAGCGCGCCGCTGCGGTGGCGCACCCGCGGCTTCGCGGGCCTGGGCGCCCTCCTCTACTCCATCGCCCTGTCCTTTATCTACGGCGTGAACGCGTGGGCCATCGGCCCGGTACACGCCTGGGTGGCCGACCTCGGGCGCCTCCAATGCGGAACCGAGTTCCCGCGCCTGTACCTGCAAGAAGGCCGCTGCCCGATCATCGGTTTCCCGGAAGGTACCGCCACGGTCAACGGTGGTATTTTTAGCCGCGCGGCCACCTTCTTTGCACTCATTTTTCCTGGCGACGACGCCGCCGCGCTCTCTGCGTGGTACCTCATCTGGATCGTCCTGGCACTGGTGGGCGCGTACGGGCTGTTCTTCTGGCTCACCTCGCACCGCCTGATCGCCGGGATAGCGGCAGCGGTATGGATGATCAACCCTTCCGTTATCGGCATGGGGAATTTCGGTACCACCTTCTGGGGTGCGCTACTCCTACCCGCCACCGTCTACGTGGGCGTGGTGCTGCTGCAATTCTGGCTGCGGCCCCCCTGGTGGCGCCGGCTTCTTGCTCTAGCTGGCTGGTGCGGGGTTCTCACCTGGGCTGTTTTCCTTGACGGATATTCTTTCGTCATGCTCGGTTTCACCGCCGGGGTGGTGGTTATTGTGCTTCCGCTGCTGCGCGGGCGCCGCGGCTTGCGGGATGCCGGTCTGGGCTTTGTTTATATGGCGGTGGCCAGCGCCGTGGCGCTCGTGGTCTATTACCGCAGCGCCGGTGGGGCCCTGGCCGGTATGGGTACCAGCGAAGATTTCTTCCGTTCCATGGGCGTGGATGTTGCCACCACGGTTATCCCCACCTCGAGTGTGTGGTGGGCGGAGCTCCTTGGAATCGGGCTGGATGCAGATCTGCTGTGGGGGGACGGCACCAACGTCCGCTGGAATTACATCGGTATCACCGCGCTGGTATTGCTGATCTGCGTGCTGGTGTGGGCGCGCGGGTCGCGCCGCTACGTGCTGCTGTGGGTGGGCGTAGCCCTGGTGGCCTTTGTTATTGCCCTAGGGCCCTCCCTGAAATGGTGGGAAATCCGAGGGCCTTTGACCCCGCCGATTCAGGTGACTGATTATCTTATGCCCCGCTCGGAAGCCTTATGGACCTTCCCGTGGGCACCGCTCTACGAGGAACTTCCCGGCCTTGATCTTATGCGGGCTATCTACCGCTGGATGCTGGTGGTTCGCCTGGCCCTGCTCGCGGCGCTCGCGAGCGGCATCAGCGCGCTGGTGCGCCGGGAAGCGCGAGGCAGCGGGCGGCGGGTGGCCTGCGGAATCTTGGCCGCGCTGGCAGTGCTGGCTTCCGCCCCGAACCTCGCGGGCTTGGCGGTAGGTGCTAGCGACCGGGCCACACATCTTGGGGTGCTTATCGGTGAGATTCCAGAAAAACTTGATGCTGCCTTGCCGGACGATGCCGTGGTGGCTTTCAGTTCCCCGGTCTCGGACGGTAATGATTTCCTGGCCGGGGTGATTGCGAGCGAATCTGACTTGGTTCTCTACAACACCTTCGGCGATAAAGACGTGGCCCAGGCTCGGGAAAACTGGACGCCGGAAATGCAGGACGTGATCGGCCCACACGCGAACTTCGGGCATTCGGTGTGGCAGGTGCTCTACACCGGGCAGGTGCAAGCGGTGGTCATCCCGAATTTTGATTTCCGCTGGGGAATCGAACAGGGATCCGCGGATGCTTTCGCCGCGGAAGCGCAGGCCCTGCGTGAGCAGATTGCTTCCGACCCGCGCCTGCGGATAGAACCGCACGCGGACTTCACCATCGTCACGCTGGCGGAATAGCTCACTGGCGCACCAGCAGCAGGCCGGTGCGCCAGTGCGTTAGTGAGCAAGCGGCACGATCAGACGCGCGTGATCCCCGCGAAGTCAAAGGCGGCCGCGAGATCGTGGTGGAGGCGGGGCACACCCATGATCTCCTGAATATGGCGTTCACCCGCGGTAGAGAGGCGTTCCCACAGCGCATCATCACGCATACCGTCCACAATGGCTCGCGCGAAGTCCTCCGGGCTATTGGCGATCAGCGCAGTCTCGCGGTCCTCCAGGCCCATGCCTTCCGCACCGATATCGGTGGTCACAATAGGCACGCCCCAGGAAAGAGATTCTCCAACCTTGCCCTTCACGCCCGCACCGTAGCGCAGCGGCGCGATGGAGAGCCGGGCCGGATTATACACATCAGCTAAATCAGCGGCGTAGCCGCACAGCTTCACGTCGTTCCCCTCGAAAACGCGCAGCGATTCCGGTGGGTTCTTCCCGTATACATTGACCTCAACATCGCCCAGTTCCTCGCGGACCAGCGGGTGCACCTCGGTGAAATACCAGTGCAGGCCATCCGCGTTCGGGGGATGGGCGAAAGAACCAATAAAACTTATGCTGCGCCGCCCCTGCAATCCCGCGGGGTGCTCCACCGGAACGTGCACATTCCCCACCACAAAGACCGGAAGTTCGGGATGGACCGCATGCAGCATTTTTGCTTCCTCGGAAGAAACAACCAGGGTGGCGGTGCTGGCCCGCATAACCCCGAGCTCCAATTCCTTGGTTTGGTGCGCAGCGGTGATAAGGGCATCATCACCGGCCAGTTTCGCTTCGCGTAATTCGCGGGTGCCGTGCAGGTCCACCGTGTCAAAAATAACGGGGACGCCCGGAAGTGCGTGGGTCACCGGGAAGATGGCAGCTGCGGCCACCCCGACCCGGGACAGGATCACTCCGCGTACATTTCCACGAAGCAAAATAGTAAGAGCGTAGGCGCTGATATTAGTTTGGCCGTGTTCATTGAACGAGTCGTAGACTACTTGAATTCCACGTTTCGTCAGGTTTCCAACATAAGGTTCGGGACGTTCCTTATTTTGCGGGATGAATATCGGTTGGTATCCGAGCCGGAGCAGCTCCAGCAGAATCTGCTCCATCCGCACCGAGCCAGAGTCCAGATCTGGGGTGATAACGGCGCCGTCGCATACAATAACAACATTTTTGGTATGAACAGCACGCTCCATTTCGAAGTCCGGGTCCTGGTAGCGGCTCAGCGGCTGTGATGCTAATTCTTTTGCCCATTTCTGAGCGAATTTTGCCTTATTAATGACCTGGTAGCGCTTCGTACCCTGCGAGGTATCTGTTCCATTCGAGACGCCTTCGTGGTGAATGACAAGGGAGCGCGGTTCGTAAACGGTACGGTAGCCCAGGCGCCGCACTTCAAAAGCTAGATCGGTATCTTCGTAATAGGCGGGGATATAGCGCTCATCGAAGCCACCTAACTCGTCAAGAATCGACTTGCGCACCGCCAAGCAGGCCCCGGAGCAATAATCCACATCCCGGAAATAGGTATAGGAGTGATTTTCCGGGTTATTGCCGTTGCCATAGTTTTCCGTAACGCCGTCGGCAAAAACGACGCCACCTGCCTCCTGAAGCGTGCCATCCGCATATACCAAACGAGCACCTACCAGCCCGATGGAGGGATCTTCCATGCGTTCCACGATAGGAATAAGCCAGGTGGGGCTGACCTCGGTGTCATTATTGAGATAGACAACAATCTCACCGCGAGCATGCTGGAGGCCGGTATTACAGGCCCGAATAAAGCCGCCATTTTTCGGCATATGAATGACCCGCAAGCCGAAAATACGATCCAGTTTCTTCCCGGTGGAATCCGGAGAACAATCATCCACCACGATGATTTCATAAGGAATATTCCCCGCGGTTGCCGCCACCGCCTTCAGGCAGGCAAATGTTTCCTTCCAATGCCCGTACACCGGAATAATGATGGACACCAGGGGCTGCTCCGAACAGGGCACCCGGTAGTGAACCTTCTGGAGCACTTTGCGACCGGCAGCTTCCGCACCCGGAACGTGGCGGAGTGCGGAGCGGAGTGCGGCTTTGGCCGAGGAGGAAGAAATAGTGGTCACGGCGGAATCCTTTGGTTGAAGAGGCGGCATCGGCTTTCTGCTCTTTGAATTGTACTGTAGCGGACCCGCGGCACGCGGGAGGCGAGGACGTGGCGGTGCCGCGGAGCTTGTTAGGCTAGGTGCTGGATCATCGCGACTGCGGCGGAGAGGGATATGAAACTATTTGTGCAGGTTCCGTGTTTGAACGAGGAAAAGACCTTGCCCCTGGTACTGGAATCCATCCCTAAGGAAATTCCGGGCATCGATAGCATTGAGATCCTCATTATTGATGACGGTTCCACCGATGCCACCGTTGAGGTCGCGAAATCCTACGGGGTGAAACACTTTGTGCGCCACGCCCGCAACCAGGGCCTGGCCCGCTCCTTCCGGGACGGGGTGGAATACGCGCTCGCGAACGGCGCGGATATTGTGGTGAATACCGACGGCGATAACCAGTACCCCCAGGAAGCCATCCCGGAACTGGTAGCTCCCATCGTGGCCGGGCACGCCGATATCGTTATTGCTGATCGCCAAACCTCAAAAATCGCGCACTTCTCCCGCTTCAAGAAGCTCATGCAGAATGTGGGTTCCCGGGTGGTTAACCGGGCGGCCGGCACCAAACTTCCGGACGCCGCCTCCGGATTCCGGGCCTACTCCAAGGGCGCGCTCTACCGCCTCAATGTGGTCACCCAATTCTCCTACTGCATGGAGACCATTATCCAAGCCGGAAATAAGCGGCTGCGCATCGACTCCGTGCCCATCACCACCAACCCAAAAACCCGCGAATCACGCCTGTTCTCCAATATTTTCCAGCACATGTTCAAATCCGGGACCGCGATTGTGCGCTCCTACCTCATGTTCAAACCCCATGTGCCCCTGGGCTGGACGGCGGCAATCACCGGGATCCTGGGTGCCATCCCCTTCATTCGCTTCCTCATCTTCTACTTCATGGGGCAGGGCGCCGGCCATATCCAATCCCTTATTTTCGGCTCGGCCATGATCGTGGCCTCCATTATCTCCATCACCATCCTCATCATCGCCGACCTCCTCAAAACCAACCGCGTCCTCCTCGAACAGCAACTAGAAGGTATCAAAGCCCTGCGTTTCGGCCCGCCGCGCCCGCTGGCTGCCGCCGCGAGCACCGACCAAGCCCCCAATGCCCTCGACGTTCCCGAAATGGATGACCCAGATCACCCAGATGATCCGGCTGCCGCCGCGAACGGGGGAGCCACCCGGTGAGAATCCTTGGCTTTGGCACCTACAACACCGCGAACCACCCCCGGGTCGGGGTGCTGCTGCGCGGGCTGGCCGAGCACGGCCACACGGTCCGCGAGCTCAATATTCCCCTCGATACCGGCACCGCCGGCCGGGTAGCGGCCCTCGCCAGCGCCCGCGGGGCTCTTTCCTTCGGAGCGGATATTGCCCGGCACTGGTGGCATCTGGTGCGCGCTTCCCGGCGCTTCCGCGGCCCGCATGCACCGGACGTTATCGTGGTGGGCTACCTCGGCCACTTCGATGTGCTCCTGGCCCGCCTCCTCTTCCCGCGCACCCCCATCGTGCTCGACCACCTCATTTTCGCCTCCACCACCGCCACCGACCGCGGCCTCAACACCGGTATCAAAGACCGCCTGCTGCGCACCCTGGATAGCGCCGCCATTCGCGCCTCCACCATCACGGTCCTGGATACCCCCGCGCACCTCGCGCAGATGCCCGAAAGCCTGCGCGCTCGCGGTGTCGTCGTGCCCGTGGGCTCGCCCGAAAGTTTCTTCGCGGCCCGCAGCCCGCATCCGGTTCACACCCCGCCCCGCGTGGTGTTCTACGGCCTTTTCACCCCGCTCCAGGGCGCCGTCACGATTGCGCGCGCCCTGCGCCTCCTCGAGGAGCGCGGCGTAGACCTCGAGGTCACCCTCATCGGTACCGGTCAAGATTACGCCGAAGCGCGCGCGATTCTGGAAGACGAAAGCACCCACGTGCGGGTAACGTGGCGGGATTGGGTCGACGCCGTCGCGCTACCGCGCGAAATTGCCGGCCATGACCTCTGCCTAGGCATCTTCGGGACTTCGGATAAGGCCCAGCGCGTGGTTCCCAATAAGGCCTACCAGGGCATGGCCGCCGGCCTGGCCCTCATCACCTCCGATACCGCCCCGCAGCGCGATATGCTCGGGGACGCCGCCTCCTATGTTCCCGCGGGGGATGCGAGTGCCCTAGCCGATATGCTGGACAGTTTCGCCGCGGATCCGGAATCCATCGCCGCGGCCCGTACCCGAGCCAGCGAGCGCGCGGATAATGCTTTCCACCCCGCTCAAGTGGTACGCCCTCTCCTCGCGGCCCTCGACCGGGTACCGGGCAGGCGGGGTACGGGCGCGGCCACCCACCACGCCAAAGAAAAGAGCCCCCGGTGAAGAAAATCCTCAGCGTCCTGCAAGCACCAGCTGTGCGGGCCGGCTTTATGCTCCTCGCGGTGATTGCCGCGATCTGGGCAATCGTGGCCAACCGGGAAGCGGTGGGGGAGGCGCTCGCGGCGCTGCCCTGGTGGGTGAGCCTGGCCGGAATCGCGCTCTCCCTGCTCTACGTGGCCTGCACGATGGTTTCCTGGCGCTATCTTCTCAATGACGTGGGCCAACCCGTGCCCGCCCGGGTGGCCCGGCGTATTTTTTACACCTCGCAGGTGGCGAAATACCTGCCCGGCGGAGTGTGGAATTTTGTGGCGGCCGCGGAAATGGGCGCGGCACATTCCATCGCCCGGCGGCGCTCCTTCGTGGCGCTGCTTCTCTCCATGGTGGTCTCTATCGTGACCGGCCTGGTGCTGGCGGTCCTCGCGCTGCTCCTGGGCCCGGCCGGCCTCATGGAAGAATACGGCTGGCTCGCCCTGGCCATTCCCGTGGGCGTGGTGGCCCTTATCCCGCCTGTTCTCAATAGGATCATTAGCCTGGGCTTGAAAATTCTGGGGCGCGGGGCGCTGGAAGCCCAGCTGAGCTGGCGGGGTACCGGCCTGGCGGCACTGTGGGCCGCGGCCGGCTGGCTCCTCATGGGTGCCCAACTCTGGCTCATGCTCATCTACCAGGGCATGGCCGCTTCGCTGCCGACCTTCCTGCTCGCCACCGGCGGCTACGCCCTGGGCTGGACCGTAGGTTTTCTGGTGTTCTTCGTCCCGGCCGGGGTGGGAGTGCGGGAATTGGCTCTTGCCGCGGTACTTTCTACCGCGGTTGGAAGCGGGCCGGTTGTCGTCGTCGTACTACTTTCGCGTGTTTTCACGACCCTCGCGGACGTGAGCCTCGGACTCCTCGCCGGCCTCGCCGCGCGCCGCGCGGCCCGCCGTTAAGGTGTGCGGATGCAGATACTCGCGCCAGGCGCGGCGTAGCGCGCTCAGGTGCGGGCGGTAGCGGCGCACCACAAGATACGCAACCGCGCAGGAAAGTCCCACGCACAAAAGGAGACCCAGCAGCGCGCGGGGCGGCGTCGTCCATAAAACCGCGAAGACGGGGGTCCGCAAGCCCACATAAAAACGCCAGGCCATCCGCACCGTGAAATCAATGGTCGTCACGGCGAAAAGCAGGGCCCCGGCCAACGAAAGTACCGGAATCAGGCGCGAATCGCGGGCAGAATCGGTGCGTTCACGCAGCTCGTGGTGCTGGAGGAGAGCCGCCGCGCAGGTCACCAAGAAGGGGAAGAAGAAGGGGAACCAGTAGCGGCCCTGCCACATGACGAGCGGGATGCGATCCGCCACCGCGGTATTGAGGAGCAGGGCGCTGAAGGGTAGCACCACCACCCCGAAAATAACCGCGCGGCGGTGGTGGCGCGCCCCGGCCCGGTAGACAGCAATGAGCAGGCAGGCGAAGAAAATCACGTAGCACAGGGAAACCGGGCTGCTCGGCTCCACGTTGCGCCAGCCCGCGGTTCCGATTGTTTCGTGAATGTAATAGGGCATGGTCCCCAGGATTTGCAGGCCCATGCGGAAAGCACCCTTATTGGCCACCGGATCGGGTGCTTTCCCGTAGGTGGAGGCCAGGTAATTCCAGCCGAACCAGGCCAGGCATCCCAGGGCGCACAGCCCGAGGAAAATCCAGAATCCGGGGGTGCGCAGGTAATGCCGCACCGCCACGCGCCCAAAAATAATAGCGAAAAGTAAACAGAGCAGGATCGCCCAGTAGGGGCCTACCGGGCGCGCGCAAATGAGGGGGATGGCGGCCAGCCCCCCGCCAATCCACCGCCACAATTCTTCGCGGGCGGGAACCCGGTTGAGGAGAGGGAGGAGGAAACCGGTGAGGGCCAGGGCCGCCCCGATTTCCATCGACTGCGGATTAGAAAAACCACTGAGGGAATAGAAACCCGGGGCCAGCAGACCGATGGTGAGATAGGGGAGCGCCGCGCTGCGCAACCCCGCGTACAGAGAAGAAAAGCCGAGCGCTGCCAGCCCGGCGAAAAGCCCGGCAGAAAGCACCCGGATACCCCACAGCACGTATTTCCCGGAAGCGAACAGCAGGGGCCAGTGGGTGAGGTAGTAGTAGAGCGGCGGGTAATTAACCGCCGAGGTGCCCTGGGAGATAAGTTCGTCGTTCGTGGTGAAAATGCGCGAGCAGAAGGCGGTGGCGGCCGGGTCGTGGCGCCAGCAATCCGGGGCGCCGCGCCGCAAAAACGCGGGGGCCTCCACGCGAATACTTTTTTGGGGGATTTGCCCGGTGACCACCGCGTAGCCGTAAATTTCGTGCTGGGTTTCGTCGGGGCCGCCGTTGAGCGGGGTGAGCAAACTGAGCCCCATCGCATAGATAAAGAACCCGACGAATGCGAGGAGGAACATTTTCCCGTGCACTACCCGCCGGCGGTCCTGCGAAAAATCGATGGAACGCGCCTCAGCAGCATTGCCGCCCATGATCACCTCGATGAGTTATTGATTGACGTACATCTCATAACAAATAAGCCCCTGGAATTATATGACGGGCAGGCAAGAATCGGCACATCTGCGGGTGGAACGCCACGTGAGCACCAGGTACGTGCCCGCTACCGCGATAGCGAGCGCGGCGCCGATAAGGGCGTGCGGCGGGGTATCGGTGAGGACCCGCCACAGCGGCGCCGTGGTGATACCCGCGTAAAAACGCCAGGCCATCCGCACCGTAATATCAACGGTCGCCAGGAAAAAGAGGGTGGAGGTTGCCCGCGCCAGGGCCCCGCTTATATTGGTACGACGGCGCCCGGAGGTTGCTATAACAGCCACGCACACCCAGAAGAGCGGGAAGAGGAAGGGGAAGCCGTAGCGGCCCTGCCAGATGGGGAAGGTGGTGCGGCTGAGCACCAGGGTATTCATAAGGATGGCGCTGAGCGGCAGGGAAATAAAAGCCAGGGCGATGGAGAGGCGGTGCCGCCGCTGCCCCCAGCGCCACGCGGCCGCCACCACGGCGAAGAGGACCACCCAGTAGAGCACCGTGACCGGCACCGAGGTAGTCACGGAGCGCCACCCGCCCGTGCCGATCGTCTCGTGCATGTAGTAGCGGAAATTCCCGAGGAGGCGCAGGGTGAGAGCGCTCCAGCCGTCATTGGTGACTTCGGTGGGGGTGGGGCCGTAGATGGTGGAGATGCGGGTCCAGGCCAGCCAGGCCAGGCAGCCGGCAGCGCACAGGGCCATGAATATCGCGAAGGCGCGGGTGCGAATATACGTGCGCACCCGCTCGCGCCCGAATACCCCGGCCAGGAGCAGGCACATGGCAATAGCCCAGTACGGGCCCACCGGGCGCGCCATAATGAGCAGCAGCGCCGCGCAGCCCCCCGCGATCCAGCGCCGCGCTGTTTCCCGAGGGGGGAGGGGCCGGAGGAGCGGGATGAGGCATCCGGCCATGGCGAGGGCCGCCCCGATTTCCAGACTTTGGGGATTGGAAAAACCCGCGAAAGTGAAGAACGCCGGGGTGAGGACAGTGAGGGCAATAAAGGATTCGAGGCGGTGGGGCAGGCCGGCCGCGAAAGCCGATACCCCGAAAGCCGCCAGCAGGGAAAAGAGGAGCGCTGAACACAGGCGCACCGCCCAGAGCGCCGCCGCTCCGCTGAGGAAGCGCAGCGGCTGGTGGGTGAGGGCGTAGTAGAGGGGCGGGTAATTGACCGCGCTTGTTCCCATTTCCCGCAGGGTGGCATCCGAGCTGATCGGGGGCGAACACCACGCGGTTTGGGAGCGGGTGGTACGCCAGCAATCGGGCGCACCCGAACGCAGGTAGCGCGGGGCGAGCACCCGCTCCGATTCGAGGGGAATATTCCCCGTGACCACCTGGTAGCCGTAAATTTCATGCACGGGTTCATCCGGGGAACCGTGCAGCGGAGTGAGCAGGCTCAAGCCGGTGGTGTAGCAAAGAAAAGCGAGGAAAGAAAAAAGGAAAACCCGGGGGGACCACAGCCCGCGGGAGGGCGGCGCATCCGGAGCTTGCGGGTCCGCGGGGCGAGCTGGATGAGCTGGATGAGCTTGGCGGTGCGAGCGCGATGTCATACTGCCGCGTCACCTATGCGCCCGCCGCGCCGCCGCCGCGCATCGCGTAAGCCTTGGCGCATAAGCTGGCGCCGCTCGGCCCCGCGGTCCAGGAGGAAGCCGTTAAAGGCCAGGTATTTCGCCAGCCACCAGGCATAGCGCACCCGCCACTTGCCCGGGAATAGCGAACTGCCAATAACGCGGGCGGTATTGCGCACCAGGTAATAATTGCGGATTGGGGCGTGCACGTGCACCGGTTGCGTGCGACCGGGAAGAAGAACGACGGCGTCACCTAGGGAATGGTAGAGCCGGGCGGCCGTCACGCATACCAGGCGCCACCCCTGGCTCCGGGCTCGCACGCCCCACTCCAGATCCACGTGGTCAATAAAGAGAGCGGTGCCCATTCCCCCCACGTCATCGAGCGTTTCCATCCGGATGAGGCACCCGGAGGCAATAAGGAAAGCCACGTCAAGCACCGGGCGTTCCAGCTCGGCCGCGGTGGCACGCTTGGGGGCCCACTCGCGGGCAACGTAAACCAGCTGATCCTCCCCTTCGCGTTCTTCGCTGGGGAGGGGGCCGGCCGCACCGATCTGCGGATTGCCGGCCAGTACCTCAAGCAGGCGGGCCACCATATCCGAGCCAACCAGGGAATCCTGATCCATGAGCAGCACGAAACGAGCAGCGCGAGCCCGGGCCTGTTCGATACCGATATTCGTGGCCGCCGCAATCCCGAGATTCTGGGCGAGCGGAACGAACTGGGCACCCACCGCACGAGCACTTTCCGCTACAGCTGCCCGGCGCGATTCTTCCGAACCGTTATCAATAACCACCACGTGCCCCACCTGCAAGACCAACGCGGTGAGACGGGTTTCGCAGTTCCCGTCCGGGTTATAGGTAATGACAACCGCGGTGACCTGGTTGGCGAGGGCGGACAGTTCAGCCCGCTTCATATTTAGCTCCGCAGGGTGGCGAGGAAAGCCTGGACATCCTCATAGCGCGGGAGGAGCCCGCTGCGTTCGGCCTCATCCAGGTCGGGAGCATCGGTATCCTTCGGGGAGAGCAGCAGCTCAAGCTTCTTACCCTGGCGATCAGTTTCCGGGAATACCAGGCCCACTTGCGAGCACAGCGGATTCACCCCGTGTTCCCGCCCGGGAGCGTATTGCGCCGAGCACAGGTAAACCACGGTGGAATCATCTTCCAGGGCCACGAAGCAGTGGCCCAGGCCCTCCGAAATATAAATCGCCTTCCGGGTGTCATCATCGAGAAGAACGGAATCCCACTTCCCGAAGGTGGGGGAGCCCACCCGAATATCAATAACGAAATCGAGAACTGCACCGCGCGGGCACATTACGTACTTCGCCTGGCTGGGCGGCACATCGGCGAAATGGATACCACGAACGGTGCCGGCCTTGGATACCGAGGTATTCACCTGGCGCACATCCAAACGGTGGCCGATTGTTTCTTCAAAAACAGAGGATTTGTAGGCTTCCAAGAAAATACCGCGTTCATCGGGGAAATGCTTGGTGGTGATTTCCCATGCGCCCGCAATCGCTAATTCCCGAATCTCCATAATGTTCCCTCACTCGGCTACTCGATGTACGGGAACTACGATACCTTCTCCGCGCCGGTGATGCGGAAGCTAGACTGGGATAACCAGCGCGTTTCCCGCGGCCCTACCGGTACCATCCGGTGAGGAGGGGATCGCCGGGCGCCCCGTGAATTCCCCGAAGGACCGTATGCGAACCAGTGATACCACCATGAGCTCACGCCGTTTCTATACGTGCGCGGGGCTCCTCACGGTTCTCTTCCTTATCTGGCAGATGCTCTGGGCGCTTGCCAGCCCGCCGCTGCGCACCCCGGATGAACCTCACCACCTCAATTCCGTTATTCGACTCGAGCAGACCGGGCAGTGGCCCGATCCGGGAACAAGCTGGCTCTACCGCGATATTTTTGAAGCCTCCCGGGCCAGCGGCCTGCTGGTGGAAGGAGCTCCCAGCTACTCCCTGCACTACCGCACCCGGTTGGGGCGAGATGCCTGGATCGGCGCGGATCCGGATTCCTACCGCAGCCAGAAACTCCTCCCGCACGAGCAACGCCGCTCTGCGCGAGCTGAAAGCACAGTCCCTATTCTGGATCAGATGACCCAGCACCCCCCGCTTTATTACGCCGGCGGGGCCCTGGTGTTACGCGCCACCGGAATGACGGATGCCCCCTGGGACCGCCAGATTCTTATCCTGCGGCTCTACTCCATTGTGCTGACCTCACCTCTGGTGCCCTGCCTTGTTTTCGCGGCGCGGCGCACCGGACTGAGCCGGCGCGGTGCGCTCCTGGCTTCCGGCACGGTATACGCCATCCCCATGCTCAGCTTTATCTCCGCTTCGGTCACTAACGACGCCCTCTTCATCGGGGCCGGGGCACTCACCATAGCGGCAGTGAGTGCAGCTATGTTCGGTGCCGGGCAGTGGCGCACCGTGCTCGCGGCCGGGCTTGCCTTAGGGCTTGGCCTGTGGAGCAAAGGAACCTTCATCCCCATGGGGCTGGTGGTTTTCCTCGCCTTCCTCGCTAATCCGCGTATAGGTGGATGGGGGCGGCGCCTGGCTCAGGGGTTGAGCGCGGGACTCATCGGTGTTCTCACCGGCGGCTACTGGTGGCTGCGTAATATCGTGCGCTACGGGGTGATCCAACCCGATGGTTTCCAGGCCCAAGCCACGGAGCCGGGCACCGATATCGGTTTCTTCGCCGAGCGGGTGACCACCTCTTTCGTGGACTCTTTCTGGTCGGATTTCGGGTGGCTGGATATCACCTTCGCACCGCTCCTCCTCATTCTTCTCACCCTCCTCACCGTTCTTTTCCTCGCGCGTGCCCTTGGCACCCATCCGGATAAAAGCTGGCGCCTCCTTCTCTTCACCGCGAATATTGTGCTGGTTCTGGGCATGCTCATCGTGCAGGCCTACAACCAGTACCGCGGATTGGGAATTATCGGTGGGGTGCAGGGCCGCTATCTTTTCGCCGGAGCCCTGGGCTTGCTGGTGGTTATTGCGATGGGGGCAGCCGGGCGCCATTGGGATCCGCCGCTCACGGCGCCCGCGGGCCGGCCGCGCTACCGTGAAGAAGCTGGATGGCGCAGTTTCCTCCTGCCCGCAGTGGTGGCCGCAAGCATGCTGCTCTCTGCGTACGCGATGCTGCTGTGGCTGCGTTCGTGCTACCCGGGAGCATTTTTCGGGATGAATCTGGAGCGCTGGGCGCTCGCGGCGGGGCTGCCGGTACCCGTGCTCGGCGCGGCACTGGCGCTCGGATACGCCGCGCTTCTGGGTGCCGGACTGGTGTGCTACCGGCTCACCCGGGTGGAACTACTACCCCAGTTTCGCCCCGCGGAGCTGGCGTACTGCCCCGCCGGCTCCTCCCACCCTGCCGCGGCTGCGGTCCAATGAGTACAATAACGCGGGTATAGACCAAGGAAAGGACACCCATGCGCTGGATGGTTACCGGAAGCCGGGGAATGCTCGGCCAGGATCTCGTTGCTCTGCTGGCACAGCGGGGGCAGAACGTGCTCGCTGTGGATAAGAGCGAGCTGGATATTACCGATCCGGCCGCGGTGGCGCACCTGGTCGATAAGGTCGACGTCGTCGTTAATGTTGCTGCGCATACGGCCGTAGATAAAGCCGAAAGTGAGGAGGCGGCAGCCTTCACCATTAACGCAACCGGCCCGCAAATCCTGGCGCGGCGCACCGCGCAGATCGGCGCGAAACTGGTACAGGTCTCCACAGATTACGTATTTTCCGGCGACGCCGTGGACCCCTACGAAGAAAATGACGTTATGAACCCCAAGGGCGCCTACGGGCGCACCAAAGCGGCCGGGGAGTGGGCGGTACGCGCCGAAACGGAGGACTACTACATCGTGCGGACCGCGTGGCTGTACGGCGCCCAGGGCAATTGCTTCCCGAAAACCATGGCGCGCCTGGCCTCCGAACGCGATGCGCTGTCCGTGGTGACCGATGAGGTGGGGCAGCCCACCTGGACCGTGGATCTTGCCGATCTTATCTACCGCATGGTCGAGGCGAATATTCCCTCCGGGACCTACCACGGCACGTCCTCGGGGAAGACGAACTGGTGGAATTTCACCCGCGAGATCGTCTCGACGCTCGGTAAAGACCCCGCGATGGTGGGGGAGACGACGGCGGCTGCCTTCAACCGGCCCGCTCCGCGCCCGCATTTCTCGGTGCTATCCCACGGCGCCCTGCGCCGGGCCGGTATCGAGCCCATCGGGGATTGGAAGGAACGCTGGGAGACCGCGGCCCCGAGCGTGCTCGCGGAGTACTTGGGCTAGCAGTGGACTAGCGCGGCATACGAACGGGGCGGCCGACACCATGTCAGCCGCCCCGATTGTGTGAATGGGTCCGAGTTACTCGCCCGCCGCGTTCGCGCGAGCGCCCGCTCTAGTAGCTCGCGGAAGGAATATCGTGCTGGGCTTCCAGTAGCCCGAGCAGGTAGTCCCCGTACCCGGATTTACGCAGCTTCTCTCCGCGTACCCGCAGCTCCTCATCGCTGAGGAATCCGCGCCGCCACGCCACTTCCTCCGGGCAGCCCACCGAGAGACCCTGGCGGGCCTGGATGGTGCGCACGAAGCTGGTGGCATCCGCGAGGGAATCGAAAGTGCCGGTATCCAGCCACGCGGTACCGCGGTCGAGCACCTCAACTTTGAGCTTGCCTGCCTCTAGGTACTTGCGATTGACGTCCGTGATTTCGTATTCCCCGCGCGCGGAGGGTTCGAGGTTCCGGGCGATTTCGATAACATCATTGTCGTAGAAGTACAGGCCCGGTACCGCGAAATTGGACTTCGGGTGGGCGGGCTTTTCTTCAATGGAGATCGCCTTGAAATTCTCGTCAAATTCGACGACGCCGTAGGCTCGCGCATCCGAAACATGGTACGCAAAGATAGCGCCACCATCCGGATTGGTATTGCGTTCCAAGCGGCGTCCCATCGTGGGGCCGTAGAAAATGTTATCGCCCAGCACCAGGCCGGCCGGTTCGTTACCGATGAAATCGGCGGCGATGGTGAAAGCTGTGGCCAGGCCGTTAGGAACTTCCTGCACCGCGAAGGAAATACTGATGCCGAATTGGCTGCCGTCCCCGAGGAGCCGGTGGAACGCCGGGGCATCTTCGGGCGTTGTAATAACCATGACATCGCGAATCCCGGCGAGCATGAGCGTGCTCAGGGGATAGTAGATCATCGGTTTGTCATACACGGGTACCAGCTGCTTGGAGGTGCCCAGCGTAACGGGATGAAGTCGAGTGCCGGAGCCTCCGGCCAGAATGATTCCACGCATAGGGTCATTTTTGCTTATTTGCAGGCCGGGCGCCACCGGCCGGGCCGCTTTCGGGGGCTGCCGGGCCGGTTTCAGTGCCTTCAGGCCGGTTTCTGGTACTGCTGGCCGGGTTCGAGTGCCGCCGGCCGGTTACGCTCCTCGTGATTGTGAGCAAATCGCTCACGTGGCCTAAAGCGCACCTGGCCGCGGCAACACGCCGGACTCGAACGAAAGTTCGGGTGGGCAATATACCGCTTTCGCTTGACTTTTTGGGTATGACACGCTTGTAATTTACAAAGAGACCTTGGTTAGAGGAGGACATGTGCGGAGGATTAACCCCGGCTTGCGCGTCGCGGGGAGCGGCGGATTGACACCGCAGGACGCCCAGGATGCCATGCTCGATATCTTCGACCTCGGTTACGATAAAGCGGATTCGGCATCGCTGCATTGGCGTGAATCCGCGCTGTGTGCCCAAACCGATCCCGATATTTTCTTCCCCGAAAAAGGTGGCTCAACCGCCCCTGCCACGTCGATCTGCCACGAATGCCCGGTGCGGGAGGAATGCCTAGAATACGCCCTCCAACATGATATTCGTCACGGTATTTGGGGTGGTATGTCGGATAATGACCGCCGGCGCCTGAGCCGGCAACGCCGCCGCGTCGGCGAGGCATAACCGCCCAGCGCCCGCGCTGGCGTAGCATCAACAGCAATGCAGTTCAGAATTCGCGCTCTCGTTATTACCCGGCCGGGCTCCGCCTACCTGGAGGACACCCTCGCCGCGCTGGAATCCTCCACCCGAAAACCCGATGCCATCAGCGTGCTCACCGGAAAACTCGGGGTAGCTGTCAATGACGCGGTTGCCGCGGATGCCCGTGACACACCAAGCGGCGAAGCACGCGGCACCGGCGAGTCCGCCCCGGCTGAATCGACTGCCGCAGAATCCACCACCGGCAGCTATGACGCCTACTGGATCCTGCACGACGATAGCGCACCCGCCCCGGATGCCCTCGCGAACCTCGCCCGCACTCTGGAAAACGGCGCCAATATTGGCGCGGTGGGTTGCAAACAGGTGGATTGGGCGGACCCGGGCGCCCTCCTGGAAGTCGGCATCCGCGCCACTCGCAGCGCGCGGCGAGTCCCGGAAGTCGCCCTCGATGACCGCGACGGTGGGCAGCTGGACGGGCGCTCCGACGTGCTCGCGGTGGGAAGTGCCGGCATGCTCGTGCGCGCCAGCGCCCTGCGCGAGGTGGGCGGTTTCGATACCTGGCTGGGGCCCTTCGGGGACGGGCTCGAACTCTCGCGGCGGTTGCGCGGAGCGGGCTGGCGCGTCGTCGTTGAACCTTCCGCCACCGTGCGCCACGCGCGCGTCTCCCTCGGCAACGACGGCCGCGATTCTTTCGCGGCCCGCCGCGGCGCGCAACTCTACAACGCGGTGCTCGCCGCCCCCGCGCTGCTCGCGCCCTTCCTGTTCCTCGGGTATGTGCTGCTCGGCCCGGTGCGGGCACTGGTGCGGCTGCTGGGCAAAGAGGCACGGCTCGCGGACGGTGAAATACGCGGGGCCGCGCGCTTGCTCGGGAGCCTTCCTGCGCTGATGCGGGCTCGGCGGCGGCGCCGGCGCACCGAAAAAAGCCGTGCCGGACTCGCGGCCCTCGAAGCGCGCGGGCGTGATGTGCGCGCGGCACGGCGCGAAATGACACGCAGCGAGCGGGAGAAAATCCGTTTGGTGGCGCGCCCGAATCCGCTCGAAGAAGCGGAACGACGGCGCTGGCACCGGTCCACCGCACGTGCCCGGCGCACCGTCCTCCTTCTGACCGCCCTCGTGGCGGGAGTGGCGGCCTTCCCGCTGCTGCGCGGCGGGTACCTGAGCGGCGGGGCGTTGCGCCCCGATGCTCTTACCGGCACCGAAGTGTTGCGAGCCAGCCTGCCTGGCTGGCTCGCGGTGGGGGATGGCAGCCCCGGGCGCATCGACGCGCTATGGACCCTGCTCTCCCCGCTCGCCCTGGCACTCCAGCCCTTCGGGGGCACCCTGGGGGACGCCGCGGTGCTCCTGCTCCTGAGCGCCCCCGTGCTGGCCGGCATGACGGCTTTCTGGGCGGCCCGCACCCTCACTTTCTCCCCGCATGTGCGCGCGGTGGCCGGCCTGGTGTGGGCCGGGGCCGGGCCCCTGGTGGGGGCGTTGAGCGCGGGCCACGTGGCCGGGGCGCTTGTCCATATACTTGTGCCGGTGCTGGCCGCCTCGGTGCTCTCCGTGTGGCGCCTACCCCGCACCCGCGACCGCATCGAATCCACCGCGGGCCTGGGCACCGCGGCGCTCGCCGGCATCTACCTGGCCGCCGCCGCCCCGGTCATGCTCGCCGTGCTTCTTCTCATTGCTCTGGTGGGGGCGCTGCGCTGGCGGCGCCTGCGCTGGCTGTGGGTGGTGATTCCCGCGGCCGTGGTGGTTATTCCCGGGCTCGAAGCTTCCTGGCGGCTGCTCTTTGCCACCCCGGGGGAGCCGTTCGCGGCCCGCCCGGGCACCCTCGACCTCCTTTCCTTCTTCCCCCTCGCCCAACCTGAGGCCCTTCCGTGGCTCGGGGAGATCGCCCTCATCTGCGCGGCCTGCCTCGTGGTGATCGCGGTACTGGCCCTGGGGCGGGCGCGCAATTGGCAGCGCATCCGCGCCGGCTGGTTGATCGCCGCGGCCGGTTTCGCCTGGGCGCTTGCCTCCACTCGCGTATCCGTGGCCCAGGTGTACGACGGCGCCACCGCACTCAGCGCGCCAGCCTGGAGCGGTATCGGCTTGAGCGTGGCGCTCGGCGGGCTGTGGATCGCGCTGGTGAGCGCCGGGGATGGCCTACGTACCGATATGAGCGGCCGCTCCTTCGGGCTCTACCAGCTCTTCGGCCTGGGCTCGGTCGCCGTACTGATCCTGAGCGCCCTGGCCGGATCGGGCCTCTACCTCAGCCGGGCCCTCACCGGCACCACCGAGCTCCAGCAGGAAACCGGGAGGCCGGTGCCGGCCGCTGCCACCCTCGAAGCCACCTCCCCGGACCGGGTGCGAGTCCTCGCCCTCTATCCGGCCGAGAACGGTATTCGCGCCGAAATCTGGCGCGGGCCGGGCCGCCAACTCACCGATAACACCATGGCCGGCGCGCTCGCGGCCCTGGAAGGAACCTACTCCGGGGATGCCGCCGCGGCGGACGTGGCCAGCGCCGTCGCCGATATGAACGCTGGAAACCCGCGCGCCGCGGATATCCTGGCCGAACACGCCATCTCCTACGTGGTGATCCCCGCCCAGGCACCCCGGGCCGGGGAGCTCGCCCGCGCCCTGGGTTCCACCGGGCGTTTCGATATGATTAGCGCCACTGAGCAGCAGCTTTCTTGGAGACTGACCCGCAGCGAGGCGAGCGCCGTGGATGCCGCGCGCCTCACCCTGGACGGCAGCGCGCTACCCGCCGGGCGCTACAGTGTGGACACCGAACTACCCGCGAGCGCGGGCCGCAGCGGCGGAATTGTGCGGCTGGCCGAACGCCAGGACCCGCTGTGGGAAGCCCGCCTGGACGGCGAGCGCCTCCCCGTCTATAACGCCGGGTGGGCCCAAGCTTTTGAGATACCGGCCGGGAGCTCCGGGCGCCTCACGATTACCTATAACCGCACCGGGGACGCCCTGGTGGCCTCCGCGCGGATCTTGGCCGTGGCCGCGGCGCTCGTGGTGGCTATTCCGGTGCGTCGGAAGGTGGTGGAGTAATGGACCAGGTTCGCGATGAAGCCGAAGTGGGGCGTGCCAACGGGCGCGGGGCGCGCTGGCGCCACCTCACGGTGCGGGCCGGTAGTGCGCTCGCGGCGGCGGGAATCGCCGCCGCGGTAGCGGCGGCCGGCGTCGTTCTTCCCACCGGGGCGCCGCGCGCGGTAGAAGCCGAAGTGGCGAGCGCGGGAGAAGCCCCCACCCAGCTGCTCTGCGGGGGCGGATTCGAACAAACCATTTCCGCGGGCATGACCGTGGAGGGCACCCCCGGGGGAAACGCGGAAAATATCGCCACCCAGGTGCTGCTTTTCGGCACCGCGGATAAGGAAGCGCGCGCGGCGCTCCCCACCGGCACCATCCTCAGCGCCGATCCCGGCGAGGTTCTTTCCGGCGCGGTCGCCTATAGCGCCCAGGGCGGTAACGGGCGCGGTCTGGCCACGAATACCTGCGTGAGCGGGGCGGGAGACCTGTGGATTACCGCCTCGGCCACCAGCGTGGGGTACTCCAACCAGCTTCTCCTCACCAATCCGGGAGCCGCGCCTATTACCGTGCGGGTGGATGGCCTGGGCGGGGCCGGGCCGCTCGGCACGGTGCGAGTGGCGGTACCCGGGCGCTCCACCGTACGCCACACCCTGGACGGCTTGCTCGCCGAAGATTCCCGCCTGGCCCTCCACCTGAGCACCCAGGCCGGCACCTTCGGAGCCACCCTGCAAAACCAGCATATTTCCGGAACCAGCGGCGCCGGGGTGGACTTCGCGACCGGCGCCCCGGCCGCCACGGAGCTGACCATTCCGGGAATCCCGGAGGGCTCCACCCTGCGCATCGCCAACCCCGGGGAGGCCACCACCTTCACGGTGCAGCTCACCGGGGAAGATGGCACCACCCGCACCCTGCCCGGTGGGGAAGATGTGCAGATCGCCGCGAATTCCGTTATGGACCTCACTTTGGCCGGTATCGACCCGGGCACCTACGCGGTGCAGGTGCGCGGGGCGCAGCCCCTCGCCGCGGGCGCGTTACTGAGCGGTGGGGGAGATGCGGCGTGGGCCAGTCCGGTTGCCCCGGCCGCTCGCACCGCGGGAAGCTTCGGGCCCGGCCCGGCCCGCCTGGCACTGGCCGGGCGCGGCCACGTTGACATCACCCCGGTGGGAGCCGACGGCGTGGACCTCGATCCCGTGAATGCCCAGGTGCGCGGATACGCCACGGTTGAGCTACCTGAGGCGGCCCGCGGCTACCGCATCGAGGCGGAAAACCCGGTGAGTGCCGCGGCGCTGATCCTAGCCCCGAATGGGGAAGCCGGCGGGGCCAGCGGAATTGATTGGGTGAGCGCGGTGGCCGACCAGCGCGAAGCGCTCTCTGCCCGTGTTGCGGTGCGCCAGAACTAGAAACCACGGGGCGAGCCACCTAGGCGTGCGCGATACATAAAAGCGCACCACCGCGTCGCCGCGGCGCGCAGGAACGCAGGCACGCGGGCCGCAGCTGCGGCGTCGTACCAAAAACTAGAAACCGCGCCGCAAAAAATCGATGTCTTCGGGGTGGCGGGAAATCGCCGCGGCGAGCTGCTCGGTGACGATATCGTGGATGACGATACGCGGGAAGGGACTGGCCATCGCGGTGCGCATCATCGGCATCCGGTAAAACAGCAGCCGCGCCCGCACCGCGCCGCCGCGTTCGAAAGGCAGCAGGCGCGCGAGCGGCACGCCATCCTCCCACGGCGAAGGATCCGAGGCCGGAACATCCATCACCGCGAAATCAAGATCGCGCATATCCTCACCGAAATGGGCGCGGTAGGTGGCGAGTTCGGCGGCGATAATATCGTCGAATTTATCGGCGCGGGTGCGCCAGGCCGGCAGGGTATAGGGGATCACCGGTCCTCGAATGCCCCGTCCGTGCCGATCACGGCGGCGGGGGCGAGGCTGGGAAGGAAAAGTGTCCATACCCCAAGGTTACACGGGCGTGCTAACGTCTAAGGCGTGAGTCCGTTGAGAAAGTGTTCCCGCACCACGTGCCAGCAGCCGGCCGTTGCCACGCTGACGTACCAGTACGCGGAAGCAACCGCCGTGATCGGGCCGCTCTCACCGGTGGCCTCCCCGGGCACCTTCGACCTGTGCGAAGCCCACGCCGAATCGGTGACCGTCCCGCGCGGCTGGCAGATGATCCGCCTGCGCACCGAATTTGAACCGGCCCCGCCCTCGGATACCGACCTCATGGCGCTCGCGGATGCCATCCGCGAAACCGCCACCCGCCAGCCACCCGAACCCACCCGCGCTACCCGGCGGGTGAGCCGCCCCTCCGATGTGGAGGTGCGCCCGCGCCTGAGCGTGGTGCGCAGTGAAGAGCCGGAAACGCCGAAAGACAACTAGAGGTACGACGGCGCATCGTCGGCCCCGCGCCTACCGCGTCCCGGCTTCGTACCCACGCCGCACGCCGCACGCCCCGCAGCCGCCGCACGCAACCGCGCACCCCATTCGTGCGTTTTTCTGCACGATTGGCACGAACGTGAGAAAATGGCGCTATGACTATGCGCGTTCTTGTGGTCGATGACGATCCCGGTATCTCTGAAATGGTGGCGATCCTGCTGGAATCGGAAGGATACGCCGTGACGGTGTGTGCCACCGGCACCAATGCCCTGCCTATTTTCCGGGCGGAAACACCGGATATTGTGCTGCTGGACGTCATGCTGCCCGGAATGAGCGGGGTGGAAGTGGCCCGCCAGCTGCGCGAAGAAAGCGATGTGCCCATCATTATGATGAGCGCGCTCACCGATTCGGTGGACGTGGTGGCCGGCCTGGAGGCCGGGGCGGATGATTACGTCACCAAGCCTTTTGAGAACTCGGTGCTGCTGGCCCGCATTAAGGCGCGGCTGCGGCGCACCGAACCGGAAGCGGAAACCCTGCGGGTTGCCGATCTGGTTATCGATCCGCGCGCCCACCAGGTCACCCGTAACGGGGAAGATCTGCACCTGACACCCCTCGAATTCGAGCTGCTCACCACCCTGGCGCGCAAGCCCTACCAGGTGTTTTCCCGCGAAGAACTCCTGGAGCAGGTGTGGGGCTACCGCCACGATTCCACCGATACCCGCCTCGTTAATGTGCATATCCAGCGCCTGCGCTCCAAGGTGGAAAAGGATCCGGATAATCCCGAGGTGGTTATTACGGTGCGCGGGGTGGGCTACCGGGCGGGGGCAACCCAGGAGTGAGTCAATTTTCGCGGCGCGGCTATATTCATCGCAGCCTCGGGAGCATGGGGCGTGGCGCCCTCACCTCATTTTCACAATCGTGGCGCACCTCCCTCAACGCGCGGGTGGTTTCCGCAATTGTGGCGATCGGGGTGCTCACCAGTATCGTCACCGCGGTGATTGTTGCCAACCAAACGCGTTCGCAACTCTATGAGCGCGCGGTGAGCGCCGCCACCGAACAGTTCTATGGCGCCCGCTCCCAAGCCCAGTACGTTTTTGACTCCGCGAACGCCCAGACCTCCGGAGCGGTCCAAGAAATCGCCAACGCGCAGGTGCGTTCCCAATTCGAGCCGATCCGCGGAGTGGTGGGCACGGCCCTCATCCGCTCCCCGGGGCAGAATACCGGTAACTATCTGGTGGCGGATGTGGGGGCACCCACCCCGGCAACCGTTATGGATGTGCTCACCCCCGAATTGCGCGAAGCCGTGCAGGAATCCTCCAGCCCGCAATGGCAGGCGGTGGCGATTGCCAAAGGGGAGGAATACACCCTCCCCGGGATTCTTATCGGCGCGACCGTGCGCCTGCCCAATGCCGGCATGTATGAGTTTTACACGCTTTATTCCTTGGAAAACGAAGAAGTGACGGTGGCGCAGGTTTCCCGGGTGCTTATGCTCGCCACCATCGCCCTGCTCACCATCGTGGCGGTGGCCACCGGGGTGCTCGTCAATGTGGTCTTGAAGCCGGTGCGGGCGGCGGCGGAAAATGCCCGCCAGCTAGCCGGGGGCGCTTTTGATGTTCGCATGGATGACCGCGGGGAAGACGAATTGGCCCAGCTCGGTTCCGCTTTCAATCAGATGGCCGAATCGCTCCAGGACCAATTCACCCGCCTCGAGCGGCTTTCCCAGGTGCAGCAGAATTTCGTATCCGCGGTCTCGCACGAATTACGTACCCCGGTCACCACGATCCGAATGGCCGGCCAGCTTATCTACGATAAGCGCTCCGAACTGCCCTCCAGCCTGCGCCGCTCGGCCGAACTCCAGCATTCCCAACTTATTTCCCTGGACACCATGCTCTCCGATCTGCTGGAGATTTCCCGCTTCGATGCGGGTTCGATGGTGCTGGAAACCAGCAAAATCGACGTCGTAGAAATTGTGCGGCGCGTGATTATCTCCCAGGCGCCTCTGATCGAAGCGAACGGGGTGCCCGTCACGCTCTCCGCGCGCGGGGAAACCGTGGCGAGCGTGGACTCGCGCCGCATCGAACGCATCGTGCGCAACCTCGTGGTGAACGCGGTGGAGCATGCCGAAGGCGGGCCCGTCAAAGTGCGGGTGGTCGGTTCGGATACCGCGGTGGCGGTGGAAGTATCCGACCGCGGTATCGGCCTGAGCCCCGAGCAGGCCTCCCACGTTTTCGACCGTTTCTGGCGCGCGGATACCTCCCGGGTCCGCAAATCCGGGGGAACCGGCCTGGGCCTGACCATCGCCCGCGAGGACGCCCTGCTCCACGAAGGGCGCCTGCAAGCCACCGGCGAATTGGGGGTGGGATCCACCTTCCTCCTCACCGTGCCCCGCACCCAAAAAGCGGCGTTCACCCCGCCGCTGCCCCTGCGGGTGGCGGCCGCCGAAGACTGGCAGGACAGCGGGGATATTCCCATTGAGATCGCGCGGGCGGATACCACCGGGTCCCTGCCCGCGGTGGGTACCACCGGCACGATTCCAGCTATCCGCGCAACTGCGGTAGCGCCAGTGGACGCAAGTAGCGGGGCCGCTGCGGCGGCGTCGCCGAAAAATGCGGTACCGGGCACGGGCGTTTCCGGTACGACGACGCACACCCCAAGCGCGCCCACCGGAACAATGGCGCCCACCGGTTCGGCGGCGCCTACCGGGCCGGCGGGGAAGGAGGACGCATGAACACGCAGGTGCTGAAGAAAGCGGGGCGGGGGCGTGCCCTCGCGGTGCTGCTCAGCGTGGTGATCCTGGCGCTGGCCGGCTGCGGGCGGCTGCCGCGCTCCGGGCCGGTCAATGAGGCGAGCGTGCCTCCCACCGAAGAAGCTGTTTTCGGCCTCACCCCGGCCGGGCCGGCCACCGGCGCCTCACCCGAAGAAGTGATCCGCGGTTTCCTGCTGGCCGGGAGCAGCGGGGCGGGCGACGATTATGCCACCGCCCGCCAATTCCTCACCAAAGAAGCCGGCCGCACCTGGAACCCGCGCTCCCAGGTGCGGGTCTACCCGAATTCTCAAAATATTTCCCCCACCCAACGCGAGGACGGCACCTACGTTATTTCGGTGACCGCGCAGGGAACCGTGGATACCGGCGGGCGCTACACCGAAGCCTCCACGGACGCCATCCACTCCACCACCTTCAAACTGGACCGCAATGCCAGCGGCGAATGGCGCATCGCGGAACTGGAAGACGGCATCATGATGACCGATAGCCTCTTCGCCTCCATGTACGTGCGCACCCCGCTGTATTTCATCGGTCCCGGCTCGGATACCATGGTGCCCGACCTGCGTTTCTACCCGAGGATGACCTTTATTTCCTCCACGATTGCCGGGCTGCTGGCCGGGCCTTCGCCGTGGCTTGCCGATGCGGTGCACTCGGAAATTCCTACCAGTTTGCGCATGGCCTCCAGCCCGAAACTGGAAAGCGGGGTGCTGACCTTGGATGTCACCGCGGAAATCTCCACCCTCAGCCGGGAATCCCAGGCGCGTGCCGTCCAGCAAATCCAGCGTTCCTTCACCGGCCAGAGCGTGGTGCCGGTGCATTCGGTGAATATTACGGTGTCCGGTGAGCCGCTCGATACCATCGCCATCGCTGACCTGCCCACGTATCCTTACGGGGCTTATGACCTCACGGTGCTGGAAAATAACCGGCCCTACAAGGTAGAAGAAGGCAAGACCCGCCCGGTCTTCAGCAGCGGGGTCTTCGACGATATCCAGGTGGCGCGCATGGCCGGGAACTATTCCGATTCGGTGGCCTCCTACGCCCTGCTCACTGCCCAGCGCGATGCCCTGGTGCGGGTGGGAAGCGATGGTTTCCAGCCCTTCACGATGGTGCGCGGGGAACGCCTGGTGGAGCCCTCCTACGACTACTGGGGCTGGGTGTGGACCTCCGAAACCGATAATAAGGGCGTGGTGCTGGCCGCGGCCGATGACGGCCGGGTGCGCGAGTTGACCGCGCCGTTCCTCAAGGGGGCGCGGATTCGCGAGGTGCGGGCTTCGCGTGAGGGCGCGCGGCTGCTTATCGTGGCGCAGGTGGGGGATACCGTGCAGATGCTCATTGCTCCCATCCAGCGCGATGCCCGCCACGAGCCGACGGCGCTCGGCGATCCCCTGGAAGTGGGCCAGCGCCTGGCGGATGTGAGCTCGGTGGCCTGGATTTCCAGCACGGATATCGCGGTGCTCGGGCGCGCCACCGCCGGCACCGATCCGCTGATTTTCGCGGTTCAGGTGGGCGGGCCCATGGAACGCCTCAACGTCACTCCCTATCCCGGTTCGGTGCGGCTCACCGCCGGGCGCGGGGAACAATCCATCGTGGTCCTCACCGACCAGCAGGTGGTTGCCACTCGCGACGGCGGGGCGTGGCGCCCGGTTGCCACCGGCGTCACGGATATTGTGCTGCCGGGGTAGCTGGGTTTTCGGGCAGCTGCGCTTGTCGCGGGGCTGGGTTTCTCGGGTAGCTGCGCTTGTCGCGGAACTGTCCACAAGTTCCCAAACGTCGCGCGTATCCACAGGCCGTTTACGGGTGGCTGCGTTTTCGGAGCACGTGCGGCACGCTGGAGCCATGTTTATTGGTACGACGCCGCCCTCGCCACCCCGCGCCCTGCTCGCACATTGCGGTGGCGTTACCGGCGCGCTGCGCTCCTGGGCCGGTGCCCTGGGCGACCTCATCTTCCCGCGCTGGTGCGCCGGATGCGGGGTCTGGGATGCCACCCTGTGCCCGGCCTGCACCCGCGCGGTAGCCGGCAGCTGGCGCGGCGGGGAAGGCCGCGCCCCCGCCCTCATGCAAGTTCTCCCCAACGGCGATGAAGAAGCCCTCTTCCCGGTTTTCGCCCTGGGGGAATACGTCGGGGTACGCCGGCAAGCACTCCTCACCTGGAAACACGGGAACGACGCCGCACTCACCTCCCGCTTCGCCACTCTTTTTGCGCAGCGCTGCCGGCAGCTCGCTCCGCTCTGGGAGGGCACGGCGCTCAGCGTTATTCCCGCGCCCTCGGGCGCGGCTCGCCATCGGGCCGGGCGTTTCGTTGCCGGGCACCTGGCGCAGGCCGCCGCGCGGGGGCTGGTTGCCGGGGGAGTAGATGCGCAGGCCGCACCGGTGCTCATCAGCGGGGAAAGCGCTAGTAGTGGGCTACTCGGCGGCATCCTGCGCGGTGAAGGAACTGGCGGCGGGGCACTCGGCGCGCTTCCGGCGCGGCTCCTGGCCCGCGCAAAACACGCGGCGGAAGAAAAGCGGGCCCGGGCCGGGCAGCGCCACCTTGCCGGTCAGCGGGAGCGGGCTGCGAAAGGCCGCGGGATTCGGCTGAGCCCGGGCATCACCATTCCCGGGCGGGTCATTCTTATTGACGATGTGCTCACCACCGGATCTACCCTGGCCGGGTGTGCCCGAGCCATCGCGCAGGTGGGTGGGCAGGTGGTTGCGGCATTGGTCCTAGCCCTCGCTCCGGATCCGCGTCCAGCGAACTCGCGCACAGCGTTATCGCTGCTCCAGCCCTTTCAGAATGTTGTGAACTGAACTACA
This sequence comes from Actinotignum urematis, assembly GCF_051264595.1. Taxonomy (NCBI): domain Bacteria; kingdom Bacillati; phylum Actinomycetota; class Actinomycetes; order Actinomycetales; family Actinomycetaceae; genus Actinotignum; species Actinotignum urematis. The sequence continues at coordinate 222,478 of NZ_JBOZBG010000002.1, forward strand.
CTTAATGCCAAGAAATAACGGTGCCGGCCGCGCGAGCGGGCGAAACGAGCAATGGTGAACGTTGAGCCGCATGCGTGCCGGGTGACCCAGGATAGGGGGTGGTGCCTCTCTTATCCGCGTGAGAAGCGGGCATTTTTTTCAGCGGGCCGTGCGCCCGCCACTACATCCCAAGGAGGACACCGTGGAGATTATCGTCAAGGGTAGGAACACTGAAGTTTCGGACCGTTTCCGCAATCACATTGAAGAAAAAATCGCGAAGGTGGAACAGTTCGCTCCGCGCGCTCAGCGCGTTGAGGTAGAGGTGTCGAAGGAAAAGAACCCCGCCCAAGCGGATAACTCGAAAGTTATCGAAATCACGGTTATTGATAAGGGCCCGGTTATCCGGGCTGAGGCCTCAGCCGCTGATCAGTACAGCGCCCTCGATCTAGCATCCGGAAAGCTTTTTGAGCGGCTGCGCCGCTCGCGTGATCGCCGCAAGTCCCATCGGCGCGTGGTTGAGAAGGTGGGCGAACCGCTCACGCTCACCGCGGAGGACCTCGCGGCCGAAGCCCAGGCAGAGCCCGCGCCCGAAGTCGAGGTGGAAGCAGCGCATCCCACCCGCCCCGAAACTACCGGGGAAGCGGTAGAAACCCAGCTGGGGGATTCCCCGGTTGTGGTGCGCGATAAGCTCTACGAAGCCAATCCCATGTCCGTGGACCAGGCTCTCTACGAAATGGAAATGGTGGGCCACCCCTTCTACCTCTTCATCGACGAAGAAACGAAGCAACCGTGCGCGGTCTACCTGCGCCACGGCTGGACCTACGGGATTATTCGTCTCGACACCACGGTGCACTAAAGACCGCACCCGGGTGTGGCCCGCGCCGCGCCTCCCGCGCTGAGTAGCGGGCTAGCAGCGGAATTCCAAACGGGCCGAAGCCACGAATACACACCAAGGCGAGGGACCGAGCATCATGCCCGGTCCCTCGCCCTGTGCTCGGCCCCTCGCCCTATTTCCCAGATCGTAACTGACCATGCGCAGCCGCCTCCGAAAACAAAGTGCGCATAAGAGCACCGTTTTCACCCGGTTTCATGTTCCTTACGCGCACTTGACGGGGTTGACGGTTCGAAATGCGCACTCTGAGGAGGAGAGAGACCGGGTCGGATAACAAAGTGGTACTGGAGCTACAGCCAATCCCCGATTTTCTGTCGTGCAGTACCACTCTGTGTGGCTCGATGTTCCCCAGTACCACCCTGCCCGCCGTGCGCACGGCTCGCTAAGATAGGGGAGGTGAACGCAGAAGGAGAGTTAGCCGTGACACATGCATCCCCCGCCCCCGAGCAAGCCACCCCGGAACGCACCTATCGGGTAGCGGTGATCGGCGCGGGACCGGCCGGGATTTACGCCTCGGATATCCTCAGCAAATCCGATATCCCGGTCAGCATTGACCTTTTCGATAAGCTGCCCACTCCCTACGGCCTGGTCCGCTACGGGGTTGCGCCTGACCACCCGCGCATCGGCTCGATTATCAAAGCCCTCCACGCCATCCTCAAACGCGGCGATATCCGCTTCCTCGGGAATGTGAAAATCGGGGAAGACGTTCACATGTCCGAAATTCACGAGTTTTACGATGCCGTCGTCGTCGCCACCGGCGCCGATCAATCCGTACCTCTCACCATCCCGGGCGCCGATCTTCCGGAAGTCTACGGGGCCGCGGATTTCGTTTCCTGGTACGACGGCCACCCGGATGTGCCGCGCACCTGGCCCCTGAACGCCCGCAACGTCGCGGTTATCGGGGTGGGGAATGTGGCCCTCGATATTTCCCGTATCCTCGTGCGTTCCGCCGATGACCTGCGCGCCCACACCGATATTCCGGAGAATGTGGAGCGCGGGCTGCGCGCCAACCCCGTCGAACACGTGCATATCTTTGGGCGGCGCGGCCCGGCCCAGGTAAAGTTCACCCCGCTTGAGCTGCGAGAATTGAGCGAAGTGGCCGGGGTGGATATCCAGGTCTACCCCGAAGATTTCCAATATGATGCCGGCTCCCAAGAAGCCCTCGATTCCTCGAAGATGACCCGTCAGGTGGTGGATCTTCTCACAGATTGGGTCTTCAACGACCCGGAAGAAATGACCGCCCCGCGCCGGATCCATATCCACCTCATGCAGGCCCCGGTGGAGATCCTCGGCACGGATCACGTGACCGGCATCCGCATGGAACGTACCCAGCTCCAGGGGGATGGTACCGTGACCGGCACCGGCGAAACCGTCGATTACCCGGTGGAGGCCGTCTATAGCGCTATCGGCTACGCCTCCGAACCGCTGGACGGACTTCCCTGGGATCCCATCCACCGGGTTATCCCGAATGAGGAAGGCCGTATCGTCACCGATACGGGGGAGGCTATCCCCGGCTACTACGTGACCGGCTGGATCAAACGCGGTCCCGTGGGCCTGATCGGCTCCACGAAATCCGATGCGCGCCAAACCATCCGCCACCTCGTTGCCGACGCTCAAGCCGGCATCGCGCGCGCCACCGGGGACGGCTCGGGCGGGCGCGGGCTCCTCGACCTCCTCACCGAACGCGGCGTGAAATGGACCACTTGGGAAGGCTGGGAACTCCTGGAAGCTTTCGAGGAAAACCTCGGCGCCCAGCAGGGCCGCGCCCGCGTCAAGGTGGTCAATCGTGACACGATGACCGCGATTTCCCGCGGGGAGTCGCACGACGGCGCACTTCTCTAACCATCCGCTCATCCCTCACCTTCCGCGACAGAAAGAAGAACGCTTATGCACGGCGAATACAAGGAACTCGGCCAGAAAATGGCCATTGTTGACCTGGACGTGGTCGATAACAAACTCGCGAATGTTCGCCTCTCTGGTGATTTCTTCATCGAACCGGATAGCGCGCTGTGGCGCATCACCGATGCCATCGAGGGGCTGAGCGCGGATGCTTCCGCGGAGGATATTGCCCAGGCGGTGGAAGCGGCGGTGCTCCCCACCGATAACCTCTTCGGGCTGAGCCCGCGCGGGGTTGCCGTGGCGGTGCGCCGCGCCGTCGGCCATGCCCTGGCCTGGGAAGATATCGATTTCGAGGTCCTTCACACCCCGGTTATCCACCCGGTTCTCAATATGACCATGGATGAGACCCTCCCCGAAGCGGTGGCCCGCGGGGAACACAAGCCTTTCTTGCGTATCTGGGAATGGGACCGCCCGCTCGTGGTCATGGGCTCCTACCAGTCCTATTCCAATGAGATCAACCAGGACGGGGTGGATCGCCACGGGATCACCGTGGGCCGGCGCATTACCGGCGGGGGCACCATGTTCATGGAGCCGGGCAATTGCATCACGTATTCGCTGGTAGTGCCCACCGCGCTCGTGGACGGGATGTCCTTCCTGGAGTCCTATCCCTTCCTGGATGCCTGGGTGATCGAAGCCCTCGCGCGGGTGGGGGTGAAAGCCCACTACGTTCCCCTCAATGACATCGCCTCCGACCGCGGCAAAATCGGCGGCGCGGCCCAGAAGCATTTCGCGACCGGCTATATGGTTCATCACGTCACCCTCGCTTATGACATCGACGCGGACAAAATGATGGACGTGCTCAATATGGGCAGCGCGGGCAAAAAGAACCGCGGGCACCGCTCCGCGAACAAGCGCGTGGACCCGATGAAGAGCCAGACCGGGATGGAACGCGACGCCATTATCGAGGTATTCAAGGACGTATTCACCCAGAAATACGGCGCGAGCCAGGGGCAGATCACCGCGGAGGACCTGCGCGTGGCCCAGGAACGCTACGAGGCGAAATTCTCCACGCCCGAATGGATTCACCGCCTGCCCTAAGTTCGGTTGCGGCGCATGGGCGCGCTATTGCATTGCGTACGTGCGCGGTAGTGCGCGTGCGTGCGCGTAAGCGTGTGTATGCGCGCTCCGGCACGTGCGTACGCACCCTTGCACGCGTAGGTACGACGGCGCAGCTAGCGGTCGGCGCGCTCGCCGGGCAGCCGGGGGAGTGGTGGTGGCCACGTTCCCGCCTCAAAAGTTGACAGTAACTTTCCTCCCTGGGTAATCTCATCTGGTGCCTTACGGAAGGGCGGCCACGAAGCCTTTCTTCCGCGGGGTGAAAAACACTTCTTCGGAAGTTATATTGGCGGGTTTCCCGAGCGGCCAAAGGGACCTGACTGTAAATCAGATGCGTTACGCTTCGTAGGTTCGAATCCTACACCCGCCACGAAATGTCGAAATGGTTGATCTGTTTCACATTTCTCGCATTGTTGGTTTTTCAGCGTGAATCGAGTAAGCTTGGTACTCGTTGCGAAATCGGCATCGCCCCGATAGCTCAGTCGGCAGAGCGTCTCCATGGTAAGGAGAAGGTCAAGAGTTCGATTCTCTTTCGGGGCTCCGTTGCCGCCTCATGCGGTGACATGAGGCGGGGTAGCTCAGATGGTCAGAGCGCACGACTCATAATCGTGAGGTCGCGGGTTCAATCCCCGCCCCCGCTACTGACTACCAGTAGGGCACAACCTTGAGGAGAAAAAGGAATGGCTAGCAAGTCTGCTGACGTGCGTCCCAAGATCACCCTCGCCTGCGAGGTGTGCAAGGAACGTAATTACATCACGAAGAAGAACCGCCGCAACGATCCGGATCGTCTGCAGCTGAAGAAGTACTGCTCGCGGTGCAATGCCTCCACGAACCATCGCGAAACCCGCTAATAGCGCGGTAGCGTGACGGTATCCCACCCGGGATGAACCCCGGCCGGGATGCACAGCTCAAGGGAAGCCTGAACGGGCTTCCCTTTTTGCGTATCTGGTGGCTCCAGCTGCGCCGTCGTACCAATCGCGCTCGGGCTGAAGCTGCGCCGTCGTACCAATCGCGCGCGCAGCGCATGCGCCGTCGCCGTGAAAGCCGTAGGCTAGAACAATGAGCTGTACTCTTCCCGAACCACCCGAACCGCATCACGTGAGCGCGCCGGTGCTCTCCACCCGGGCCCGCAGCGGAGCTACCACCCTCGCCGAACTCACCACCATCGGCGTGGGCGGAACCTTCACCGAACTCGTGGAAGCCACCACCGAAACCGAGGTGGTGGATACCGTACGCCGGGCGGACGCGGCCGGCACCCCGCTCCTCGTTATTGGGGGCGGCTCGAATATCCTGCCCGCGGATAGCCATTTTGACGGGATTGTGCTGCGCGATATGCGCTCCGGGATCGTGTTGGATTCGCTGGGCAGCTGCGAAGGCGCGAATTTTTCCGCGCTGCCGGGAACCCCGTGGGATGACCTCGTGGTCCACGCGATTTCCCAGGACTGGGGCGGTTTTGAAGCGCTCTCCGGGATTCCGGGAACGGTTGGCGCGGCCCCGGTGCAAAATATCGGGGCCTACGGGCAGGAAGTCGCCGCGACCCTCGCGCGTCTCAAGGTTTATGACCGGCGCGAAGAACGCATCCGCACGCTGTTCCTCGCGGATATGCGCCTGGGCTACCGCACCTCAATCCTCAAGGAAACCATCGGGGAATACGGGCCGAGCCCGCGGTATATCGTCCTTGAGGTGACTTTCCAAACCAAGCTATCCAATGTGTCCGATCCCATCGGCTACGCGCAGCTGGCCCGCCACCTCGGGGTGGAGCTCGGGGCGCGGGTGCCTTCGGAAACGGTGCGAGAGGCGGTACTGGAGCTGCGCGGTAGCAAAGGCATGGTCCTCAATAATGCCGACCGCGATACGTATTCGTGCGGTTCTTTCTTCACCAACCCGGTGCTCACCACCGCGCAGGCGCAGCGGCTGCCGGAAGACGCCCCGCGTTACGAGGTGCACGACGCCGCACACGCAACTCTGAGCGGCGGTGTTCCCGTAGTAGACGGGCTGGTCAAGACCTCAGCCGCCTGGTTGATTGAGCATGCCGGGTTCACCCGGGGCTACGGGCACGGCCCGGCGCGGCTCTCCTCCAAGCACACCCTAGCGCTCACCAATGCCGGGGGAGCCACCGGTTCTCAGCTGCGCGCGCTCGCCCGGGAAATCCAGGCCGGTGTGAAAGAAGCCTTCGGGGTGGTGCTCCATCCCGAGCCGGTGGTGCTCGGCGGCCTGGAAGCCTAGTCCTCTTCTGCCAGCCAGGCATCAACCTCCGCGAGCCAGGCCCGTTTGGAGGAAGCGGAGGCGAAGGAAGCGCGGATGGAACGGCGGGCTAATTCGGCCAGCTCCGCATCGGAGAAGCCCTGCCGGCGCGCAATCTCATACTGGTCATTGAGGCGGGCCAGGAAGAGCAGCGGGTCATCGGCACCCAGGGCGATGATTGCCCCGGCGTCGAAAAGGGTACGCAGGGGAACATCGTCATTTTCGCGGAATACCCCGAGCGACACATTCGAGGCGGGGCATACCTCCAGCGCGATCCCGCGCTCCACAATCTCATCGATGAGGGCGCGATCCTCGGCGGCCCGCACCCCGTGGCCGAGCCGGTCCGGATTCAGGTGCGTGATGACCTCGCGCAAATGCTCGGGGCCGAGCAGCTCCCCGCCGTGGGGAACCGAACGCAGGCCGGCCCGCCTGGCGATGCGGAAAGCTGCCTCGAATTCCGCGGTGTGCCCGCGCCGCTCATCATTGGAAAGCCCGAAACCCACTACCTCGCCGGGAGCATCCCCGGCGTAGCGGGCGGCCAGACGGGCCAGGGTGCGCGCATCGAGCGGGTGGCGGGTGCGCGAGGCCGCCACAATAACACCCACCTCCACACCGGTATCCCGGGTGGCCGCTTTCGCCTCGTCGAGAACAATTTCGAGGGCCGGGGTGATACCGCCGACGTAAGGGGCGTAGGAGGTCGGGTCGATTTGAATTTCCAGGCGCCGCGATCCTTCCGCCCGGTCGGCCCGAGCCGCTTCGCGTACGATCCGCCGCATTGCTTCTTCAGATCGAACGACGGCGCGCGCGGCATCGTAGGCACGTTGGAATCGGAACCAGCCGCGCTGGTCCGCGGGCACCTGCATCGCCACGTTATCGGTGAGGTTCTCGGGCAGGCGCACCCCGGCGTGGCGGGCCATATCCACGAGACTGGGCACGCTCAGCGAACCGGTGAAGTGCAGATGCACATGGGCTTTGGGAAGGGCAGCAAGGTCACGCACCACTCCATCTTCCCACGCCGGCGGCACGCGTGAGGTGCGGGCACCCGCAGCGTGGCGCGCGCCCGCATTGTGCCACCGGGGTGGATGCGGCACTATTGTTCTATGGCTGCATCTTCGGAAAGCGCTGATTTAGCGTTGCTGACCGGCCCGGACGCCGGGTCGATGCTCGCCACCGCGCTTCCCGCTTGGCAGCTCATCTCCTGGGCGGTCCACCGCGTCAATCACCGCCCCGGGGCCGGCGTGACCGTGAGCTACACCGTGACCGCGCGCGCCCGCGGGGAAGGCGGGCGCCCCACCGGCCAAGCGCGCGAAAAATACGTGTGCGCCTCCACCGCGCAGCTCTCCCAAACTTTCACCCCGAGCCTCGTGCGCCTCACCCACCGCGATACTGCCGTGTGGGTCTGGGAATACCCCCATGATCCCGAGCTTCCCGCGCTCCCGCTGGCCGTTACCCCGAGCCGAATGTCGGCATTCCTGGGAGAAAAAGTAGCGGTGGAGCTCAAAAGCTACCGGCCCACCAGGCGTGCCGTCGTCAAAGTCACCACCGCGGGCGGCGGAAGTGCTTTCGCGAAAGTGCTGCGCCCACCGGCCGCGCAGTCCCTGGCCAAACGCCATCGCATGCTAGGGGAGGCCGGGGTGCTCGCCCCGCGGGTGGTGCGCGAAGATTCGAGCGGCCTCGTTCTTATTTCCACCCTCCCGGGCGAGCCGCTGGCCAATTGGCTGGCCCGAGGGCTGGGGGAGCAGAGCGTCGCGCTTTTCGACACCCTGTGGAATCTGCAAGAAAGCCTGCCGGCCGCGGCCATCCACCTCACCCACCGGCCTGCCTGGGCGGATCGGGTGGGCCACTACGCGCACGCCGCCGCGGTAGCCCTCCCCGGTATCGCGGCTCGCGCCCACGCGGTGGCCAGCGGAGTCACGGAGATGATGGCCAGCCTCGATCCCGGGCCCATCGTGCCCGTGCACGGCGATTTTTACGAAGCCAATATTTTCGTGCAGCGCGGGCCGGCGGTAGGCGCGCCCGCGCCAATGGGGACTGCCGTAGACGTGCCCACGCCAACGGGGCGCGCGGCGGGAAGCCCCACCGGCTGGATGGCCGGCGTTATTGACGTGGATTCCCTCGGCCCGGGCTACCGCGCCGATGACTGGGCTTGCCTGCTCGGGCATATGAGCGTGCTGCCCCACCTGGCCCCGGCCGCCTACCCGCACCTGCGTTCCATCCTGGGCCAGTGGTGCGCCTTGCTGGAACAGCGTTTACCTGCCGCGCCCGTGTACGCGCGGGCAGCCGGGGTCACGCTCTCCCTCGTTGCCGGGGCCGCCCGCACCGACGGCACCCGCTGGGAACACGATGCCCTCGGGCGGCTGCGCGAAGCTGAATACTGGCTCTCCCGGGCGCGCTACCTGGCCGGATATGGAGGAAATGCCTACCCGCGGGGCTAGCTGCGCTCCCGATACACCCGCTGCCCGGCGAGCGGCGTCGTCGTTAAAACCCCGGAATTTTCGTCACCTGACAGTGCCGCAACCACCACGCACAAACAATACTGTTCACCCGCTCGTTACATTGTGCTTGCTTTCCGGTAAATGAGTTAAGTGAACCTTAGAGGGCCCACGTTCTGTTAGAAGGGATAAAAGGACAATGGGATCCTCACATTTCACTGCCCGGCGCGCGGTGGCAGCAGCAGCTGTGGCCGCCGTCGGCTTCTCGGCGCTCGCGGGAGGTGCCGCTTCGGCGGAAAATACCACCTACCGCACCGCGAACGGGCCGGAAAACTGCGTTATTTTTGATTCGCAAGGCAACGTTATTCCGCCCAAACCCGGCGATTGCGCGCAATTCGGTAAGGCGGGTCAGGGGCGTTCCAACGCCAAGGCCCGCAACGTCATCCTCATTATTGGTGATGGCATGGGCCAGTCGGAAATCACCGCGGCCCGCAACTACCTCAAGGGCGCCTCGGGGCGTTTCGAAGGTATTGACGAACTCACCTCCGAAGGTATGTACACGCACCATTCCCTCTACAAGGATGGTGCTTTCAATTACGTGACTGATTCGGCCGCCTCGGGAACCGCCTGGGCCACCGGTACGAAGACGTACAACGGAGCCATCGGCGTGGATTTGGCCGGCAAGCCGGTGCAGAACCTCATCGAGCAGGCCAAGAACGCCGGGATGCGTACCGGCAACGTGACCACCTCCGATATTCAGGACGCCACCCCGGCCGTGATGGGTGCGCATTCCACCAGCCGCAGCTACTACGCTCCCTCCGGTAACTCGAAGCCGGCCAAGGGCGCGGACCTGCGTGAAAACGGCGGGCTCGGCTCCATCTCGGAGCAGATTGTGGACACCCGCGCGGACGTGACCCTGGGCGGCGGCGCGAAGTACTTCGACGCCATGGTGACCACCGCCTCCGGGAACACCAACCCCTTCCTCGAGGGTGCGGCCAAGTACAACACCCAGTGGGAAGCCAATAAGTCGGTTCTGGACAATGCCCGCGCGAATGATTTCCAAGTGGTGACCACCGCCGATGAACTCGCGGGAATCACCAAGGCGAACCAGGATTCTCCGGTTCTCGGGCTGTTTGCGCCCTCGAATATGACCACGGCCTACAAGTCCTCCCAGGCGAAGGTCGGCGGGGCGAAGGCTGATCCGCTCACCTGCGAAAAGCAAGATATTGGCACCGAGCCTGAACTCGTGGATATGACCCGCAAGGCCATTGAACTTCTCGATGACCCGAGCGCGGAGAAGGGCTTCTTCCTCCAGGTTGAATCCGCCTCCATTGACAAGCGCGATCACGCTTCGGATGCCTGCGGGCAGATCGGGGAAACTGACCGCCTCGACCAGGCCACCAAGGTTGCCCTGGACTTCGCGAAGAAGGACGGGCAGACCCTCGTTATCGTGACCGCGGATCACTCGCATACCGCGCAGATTGTGTCCGACGGCGACGACCACGTGGGCCCCGTGACCCGCCTGACCACCGCCGATGGTTCGCCCATGTCCATCCTTTACGGCACCACGAAGGTCGCCGAGGATGGCACGAATGCCGGTTCCCAGCAGCACACCGGCGCGCAGCTGCGCGTGGCTGCTTACGGCCCCGGTGAAGAAAATGTGCTGGGTCAAACCGACCAGACCGATCTTTTCTACACCATCGGTAACGCACTCTCGCTCAACGCCGAAGCCTCCACCGCCGCCAGCGATGCCAATCTGGCCAAGCCGGTAGCCGGCGGGGCCAAGATGGCCATCGCCGTGGACGAAAACGGCAAGGTGACCGTGCCGGCCCCCGGTGATTTCGCCCAGTACGGCAAGGACGGCGAGCAGCGCTCGGATGCCAAGGCTAAGAACGTGGTGCTCTTCATCGGTGACGGGATGGGCGATTCGGAAATCACCTCCGCCCGCAACTACCTTTACGGGGCGAACGGGCGCCTGCCCGGTATCGATAACCTCGACTACACCGGGTCCTACACCCACTTCTCCATTGATCGCGACGGCGCCATCAACTACGTGACCGATTCGGCCGCTTCGGGTACCGCCTGGGCCACCGGCACCAAGACGTACAACGGCGCTATCGGCGTGGACCTGGCCCAGAAGCCCCAGGAGAACCTCCTGGAGAAGGCGAAGCGGGCCGGGCTCAAGACCGGTAATATCACCACCTCGGAAGTGCAGGATGCCACCCCGGCGGTTATGGGTGCTCACGTGACCAGCCGCTCGCATTACGCGCCCTCCGGGAACGCAAAGCCCGCCAAGGGTTCCGATCTGCGTGAAAACGGCGGGATGGGTTCGATTTCCGAACAGCTCGTGGATACCCGTGCGGACGTGACGATGGGTGGCGGCGCGAAGTACTTCGATGCCGAAGTCCAGGTGTCCGGTACCTGGGGTGAGACGACGCGGTGGACGGCCGGTAAATCCGTGCTGGAAAACGCGCGCGATAATGACTTCCAGATTGTGACGACGGCGGAGCAGATGGCTGCCCTGACCGAAGCCAACCAGGATAAGCCGGTCCTCGGCCTCTTCACCCCGGGCAATATGCCGCGCATGTTCAACGAGTCGGTGCCCACCCCGGGCAAGCCGACAACCTACGAAACCTGCACGATTAACGAAGCCCGGACCGCCGATGTTCCCACCCTGGCGGCCATGACCCAGAAGTCCATGGATCTGCTCAAGAACGACGCCGGATTCTTCCTCCAGGTGGAAGCCGCCTCGATTGATAAGGCTGATCACGGGGCGGATGCCTGCGGTCAGATTGGCGAACTGGACGATTTGGACCAGGCAGTTGCGGTAGCGCAGCGCTGGGCCAAAGAGAATGGTGAACCCACTCTTATCCTCGTGACCGCCGATCATGCCCACACCTCGCAGATCGTGGGTGCGGGAAGCACGACCTCCGGTGTGAACACCATCCTCAAGACGGTTGATGGCGACTACATGCAGATGTCCTATAACACCGCGGCCTCCAATGAGGTGGCGCGCGGCGGCCAGGGCCACACCGGTGCCCAGCTGCGTATCGCGGCCTCGGGCCCGGGTGCGGAAAACGTAATCGGGCGTACCGACCAGACCGACCTGCACTACACCGTAGCGAATGCGCTCGGCCTGGATAAGGAATCGCAGCCGGTTGTCAATCAGTTCGTCAAGGAAGGTGCCAAGCCGGAGCCGAAGCCGGAGCCCAGCGTGGATCCGAGCGTGAATCCGACTCCGGAACCGGGTACGGACCCGAGCGGTGATCCCACCGTTCCAGCCGAGCCGTCCGATAACGGCAACACCTTCTACGTATCCAATAACTGGACCGCCACCGTGGCCCAGGCGGTCTTCAGCTTCGGGCGCGCCGGCGACGATGTGCTCGTAGGCGACTGGAACGGGGATGGCAAGGATAGCTTCGCGGTGCGCCGCGGAAACACCTTCTACGTCTCCGATACCCTCGCGGGCGGCAAGGCCCCCATCGAATTCTCCTACGGTAAGGCCGGTGACACCGTGCTCGTGGGTGACTGGGATGGCGACGGTAAGGACACCTTCGCGGTTCAGCGCGGCAACACCTTCTACGTGGCGAACTCCCTCAAGAGCGGGGACGCGGATGAGGTCATCAGCTACGGCCGCTACGGAGATACCCCGCTGGTCGGTGACTGGGATGGCGATGACAAGGACACCTTCGCGGTACGCCGCGGCAATGTCATCTTCGTCAAGAACGCCATTGTCTCGGGTAACGCCGATACCCAGTTCTCCTACGGCAAGGCCGCGGACGAAGTCTTCACCGGAGATTTCGACGGTAACGGCACGGATACCTTCGCGGTGCGCCGCGGCAACGCGCTGCTCGTGAAGAACTCCCTCAACGCCGGCCCGGCCGATCTCACGCTCCACTACGGATGCGTGGCCGACGAGCTCTTCGTTGGTGACTGGGACGGTAACGGCACCGATACCCCGGCGGTGCGGCGCTAAGTACTGGCGCTAGGTGCCGGCACTGTACGCCGGCACGATAAACACGGCACTGCGCACCGGCGGTCAATACTGGCGCTCAGCTGCCTGAATAACGGGTCAAGCACTGTGGGCCGCGGCGGAAACGTCGCGGCCCACAGGTGTTGGAAACGTGCCGGATTGACCATGCGGAGCACAGCCGGCCGGCTAGGCAGCTCTCCGGCTGCTAGGCGAAGTAATCGCGCAGCCGCGCCATGCCCTCGGCTAGCTCCGCATCGGAAAGCGCGTAGGAGAAGCGCAGGAAGCCGCCCACCCCGAAGGCTTCCCCGGGCACCGCGGCCACATTAATATCACTCAGGAGCTGATCGGCCAGCTCCAGGGAGCTCGTGGCGCGGCGGGGGCCCGCCCCGCCCAGCAGGCCTGCGACGTCGGCAAAAACATAGAAGGCGCCATCCGGGGGCGCGACCTCCACCCCGTCAATACTGGCCAGTTCGCTCACGATGCGGCCGCGGCGGCGCGCGAAGCCCTCGCGCATTTCCTCGATGCGGTCGCGCAGGCCGGTGAGCGCGGCGATGGTGGCCCGCTGCGCCACGTTATTGACGTTCCCGGTCAGATGCGAATGCACCCGCTTGACCGCGGCCATCACATCCGCCGGGCCGTAGAGCCACCCAACCCGCCAACCCGTCATCGCGAAGGACTTCGAAACCCCGCCGATCACCAGGGCTTGCTGGGCCAGCTCGGGCACTTCGGCCAGCGGGTAGGCGGTGCGCACGCCGTCGTAGGTGAGGTGTTCGTAAATTTCATCGACCACCAGCCAAATCCCGTGCTCAAGGGCCCAAGCGCCGATAGCGCGCACTTCCGCGGCGCTGTAGACCGCGCCGGTCGGATTGGTGGGCGAGCACAGCAGCAGCGCCTTCGTTTTCTCGGTGCGGGCGGCCTCAAGCTGCTCCACGCTCACCTTGAAGCCCTGCGCCGGGGGCGCGTACACCTCGGTGACGGTACCGCCGAAGAGCTTAATGACTTCCGGGTAGGTCACCCAGTAGGGGGAGGGGAGGAGCACATTATCGCCCGGGTCGATGAGCGCCGCCCACGCTTCGAAATTGGCCTGTTTCGCGCCATTAGTAACGACGACGCAGCTCGGGTCAATCCGCACCCCGGCATCGAAAGCGACTTTGGCGCAAATCGCCTCGCGCAGCTCCGGCAAGCCGTTGGGATCGGAGTATTTGTGATTACGGATATCGCCGGTGGCGGCAGCCGCGGCGGCAACAATATGATCCGGGGTGGGGAAATCCGGTTCCCCGGCCCCGAAGGAAATAATGGGGCGGCCGGCGGCCCGCAGTTCACGCTGGCGGGCATCCACCGCGAGGGTGGCGGAGGGAGCAAGGGCTTCCAGGCGCGCGGAAACGCGGCGCGGGGTATGGGGGCTCGGTGTAGTACTCACCCTCCCATTAAACACTGTCCCGGCCGAGGCTGTGACCTTTCTCCAAGGGAAGGTGCGGAAGTGGACGGCCGGGGCGTTATCGACTATGCTATTCCGGGTATGACGGCCTCGCGGTCGTGATACTCCAACGTCCACCTGGCGGCCGGAGCTCGCGGAGCACCCCGGTTTCAGGCATAATGGTGGAGTTGCCAACCTAGGGTAGTGGCGCAATTGGTAGCGCATCGGTCTCCAAAACCGGCGGTTGGGGGTTCGAGTCCCTCCTACCCTGCTCCTGCCCCGCCAATACTGACGGGGCATTGTTACGACGAGGAAAAGGACGCACTGTGAAGGAAGTTGCAGCATCCAAGTCCTCCAAGGGCGCTGCGGAGAAGAAGGGCTTCTTTGCCCGGCTCGCGCAGTTCTTCCACGAAATCTTCGGTGAATTGAAGCGCGTCCAGCGCCCCTCCCGGGAGGAACTGGGGCAGCTGTTCACCACGGTGGTGCTCTTCATCCTCGCCGTGATGGTCTTTATCGGAATCTTCGATCTTATTTTCGGTCGCGCCACCGTCTGGATCTTCGGGTAGGTCCAGAACCAGGGCCGGCCCCAAGAACAGTGAGGGAACAGCGTGTCTGAGAACAATACCGCGCACGACGATCTTTTTATGGAACCGGGTGCAAGCGCGCCCGCTGAGGAGGCTGCTCCCAGCGCGGATTCCCTCACCGATACCACCACCCCGGAAAGCGTAGCCGCGGAAGAAACCGCGGATGCTGCGCCCGGTGAGGAAACCGCTCCGGCTTCCTCCAAGAAGGGCAAGAAGAAGGACGGCATCGTCACCGAAGAAGAGGTGCGGGCCAAGCTCAAGGGCCTGGAAGGCCGCTGGTACGTTCTCCACACGTACTCCGGTTACGAAAAGCGCGTCAAGCAGGACTTGGAAGTCCGCCTTGTCTCCATGAACATGGAGGACTACATCTTCCAGATCGAAGTCCCCATGGAAGAAGTCTTCGAAGTGCGCCGCGGGCAGCGCAAGCTGGTATCGCGGGTGCGCATGCCCGGATACGTGCTCATTCGCATGAACCTCACCGATGATTCCTGGCGCGTGGTGCAATCCACCAATGGCGTGACCGGTTTCGTAGGCAATGGCCGTACCCCGGTGGCCCTCACCTTTGATGAGGTTGTCACCATGCTGACCCCGGTGGTGGAAGCCGCCGCGGCAGATGAGGCACGCGCCGCGGGTCTGCCCACCGGCGCCACTCCGGAAACCATCGCTCCCTTCGAAGTGGGCGATCCGGTCACCCTCACCGCCGAACCGTGGGCCGGAATGCCGGCCACCGTCTCGGAAATCGACGCGGAAAACCAGCGCCTCACCGTGATGATGACGCTCGTCGGTCAGGAAACCCCGGTGGAGCTCTCCTTCGCCCAGGTGCGCAAGGAAGACTAAGTTCCACGTGGCAGCTGCGGCGTCGTCGTACTTCCGTAAACCGGCGCACGCATAGACGTAAGAGCGCAGAAACGCGAGCACGGCGGCAACGCAGGCTCGTATCTCGCGCAATTCAACACAAGCTCCGCGGTGTGTCTCACACAGGCGGGGCTTTGTGCATCGCTCACTTTCCCGTAATATAGATAGGCGTGCCGTCGCTAGCCATTGCGACGGCTGTTCAATGAGAAAAGGACCAGATATGGCACCGAAGAAGAAGGTTGCAGGCTTCATTAAGCTACAGATTCCTGCCGGCCAGGCCACCCCGGCCCCGCCGGTTGGTCCGGCTCTCGGTCAGCACGGCGTGAACATTGTTGAGTTCACGAAGGCGTACAACGCCGCGACCGAATCCCAGCGCGGAAACATCGTCCCGGTGGAAATCACCGTCTACGAAGACCGCACATTTGATTTCGTTCTCAAGACCCCGCCGGCGGCGCAGCTCATCAAGAAGGCTGCCGGGGTGCAGAAGGGTTCGCCCACTCCGCACACCCAGAAGGTTGGGCACCTCACGGCCGATCAGCTTCGCGAAATCGCGAAGATCAAGGAGCCGGACCTCAATGCGAATGACATTGACAACGCCGCCCGCATCATCGCCGGCACCGCCCGCTCCATGGGCATCACCTCGGACGCTATCTAAATAGCGCGTGCTGGAAGGCGGCAGCGCCGTCGTTCCACCGCAATCTGAGACCACAACGTAACCGGAGCTAAGAGCATCGAGCAACCGCGCTCTTAGCATCCGCAGGTTCCCGAGTGGAACCGTGGAAGGGCCACGCAGGCTCGTTGACCACACCTGCACTAAAGGAGAAGCAGAAATGGCAAAGCGCTCGAAGGCATACCGCGCCGCAGCAGAAAAGATTGCGCCCGGTGTGCTCTACACCCCCGTGGAGGCAATGCGCCTCGCGAAGGAAACGTCGGTGACGAAGTTTGACGCAACCGTGGAAGTTGTGTTCCGTCTCGGCGTGGATCCGCGTAAGGCGGATCAGATGGTTCGCGGTACCGTGAGCCTGCCCAATGGCACCGGCAAGACCGCCCGGGTGATCGTCTTCGCCCAGGGCGAGCGTGCCCAGCAGGCTATTGACGCCGGCGCGGACGAAGTTGGCGGCGACGAACTCATTGAACGCGTTGCCGGCGGCTGGACCGATTTCGATTCGGCTGTGGCCACCCCGGATATGATGGGCAAGGTCGGCCGCCTCGGCCGCGTGCTCGGCCCCCGCGGCCTCATGCCGAACCCCAAGACGGGCACCGTCACCATGGACGTGGCGAAGGCCGTCAGCGATATCAAGGGCGGGCGTATCGAATTCCGCGTGGACAAGAACTCCAACCTGCCCTTCATCATCGGCAACACCTCCTTCACCGAGCAGCAGCTCCTGGAGAACTACGCTGCCGCCTACGAGGAGATCATGCGTCTCAAGCCCTCCTCCTCGAAGGGCCGCTACATCCTCAAGGCCACCGTGTCCACCACGATGGGCCCCGGCATCCCGATTGATGCCACCAAGACTCGCGCCGAAGCCTAAGGGCCGGTTGGCGATTAAGCGGATATACGCGTAACGCGAAGGGCGGGGATCCTCAGGGGTCTCCGCCCTTTGTTATATGTACGGCGGTTCGCGTATCTGCGCGCATACCTGGCTGTGACGGGCCCGCGCGTTCCGCGGGCTTTGGGCGCGCGCGTTCCGCCGTTTTTTCTTGTCGTAACCGTGCTTTAGGCTAGAGCCGTGACTTTCCATCCGCGTGTACGTGACGCTTTGCTCGCCTGCCTCCTCATGCTGCTCTGCCTAGGGTGGGCGGCGTGGGCCTTTGCGCACAACCCGTCCATCAACCCGGTGGGGGAGTGGACCTACCTGGACTACTCCCTCAAGGCATCCAGCGGCACCGTCCCCGCCCCCGGGGATGTGATGGCCCCGCAGGCCCGGCAGGCGTGGGCTTGCCATGCCCCGGCCGGCACCGCCATCACTCCACCACCCTGCGATACCTGGGATCAGGTGGCCCCGGCAGATTGGCCCTATCGCGCGGAAAACTACAATGCTTTCCACCCGCCCCTGTATTTTTTGGTCGACGGCGCCATCGCGCGCCTGGGTGGCCTGTCGGGATTGAGCTTCCTCACGGGCGCCCGCCTGGGTTCGGCGGTGCTGGTAGCCGCCGGTGTGGGGCTTTTCTACGCCGCGCTGCGCGCCTGGCGCTTGAGTCCGGCGGTGTCCTTCGCCGCGGCGCTGTTCTTCCTGGCGGTGCCCTCGGTGGCGGCCAGCGCCACCATGGTGCATAACGACGCCGTGGGCCCGCTGGCCGGCGCGGCCGCGGTATGGCTGAGCGCGCGCATCGTGGTAGGTAAGAAAACCGGCTGGGTGCTGCCCGCGTTGATAACCGCGGCTATCTGCCTCTCCCGGGTCATTTCTATTACCGGAATTTTGGCAATTCTGGTGCCGGTCACCTTGGCGATTTGTTGGCCGGGCCTGGTGGGCTTCGGGCGGGTGCAGCGGCGCCCCCTCGCGGTGCTGCTCGGTACCCAGGTGCTTACGGTGGCCGCCTGCTACCTGGGCTGGGATGCTATCCAGGGCGCCCGTACCCCGGAAGGCTACGTGCCGGCCATCAACGCGATTTCCACCTCCCCGGTCAGCGAAGCCAGTACCGGGCGCCTCCTTCTCAGCCTTCTCAATCCTTATGGCCTGACCAATCCCGGGGCTAAGTACCACTTCTCCCCGGAGCTCATCTCCGCTTCCACCCAGATCTGGGGCACGGTGGCTTACGGGATTCTCTTGGCCGGGCCGCTCCTCGCCCTGGTGGCGGGGCTGCGCTCGGTGCGCGGGCGGGTGCTCGGTCTATCGGGCGCTACCGGGCCCCTTATTGTGGGCGTGGTGGTCCAGGCGCGGGAAATTATCAACGGCGGCCTTTACTTCCGTTCCATTCCGCGCCGCTACGGGATCGCCAATGTGGCCGGGGCGCTGGCCGCTATCGCCCACCTGGCAGACCGGCCTATCTGGCGCGGTGTGCTCATGGGGGCCGGGGCGCTGGGGTACCTGTGTTTGCTCGCCGGGCCGGTGCTGGCGTAGCTGCGCCGTCGTACCTATATGGACGGGGCCGGCACACGCTATATGTACGCCTTCAGTGCGTGTGTCGGACCGCCGGCGGGGCACGGGCCGGAAGTGGATCTTCGCGGAGGGCCACCTATCCGCGCCCGTGAGGCAAGCCACGCGGAACGGCCTTGGCGTGGCCGCGCGAAAACGATAGACTAACCGATGCCAAAGACCGCAGGTTCCAACGGGATCAAACTCGCACCGCGAGGCCAGCGCAGGTAAGAACAGAGCTGAATGTTGCCGTGCTCACGGCAGGTCATCCAAGCCCCGTGCCTTACCGCGCGGGGCTTTTTCGTTGCCGATCCTGCGGGTAAGACCGGAAGGAGGCCCCATGGCACGGACCGATAAGTCTGCAGCGATTGCGGAACTCAAGGAGCTCTTCGAGAACTCCACCGCTGTGCTGTTTACTGAGTACCGTGGCCTGACGGTCGGCCAGATGAAAGATCTGCGCCGGTCGTTCCAGGGTGGAGCTGTCTACAAGGTCGCCAAGAACACCCTTCTTGATATCGCCGCGAAGCAGGCCGGAGTCGAGGTAGCGGAGGGGACCTTCCAGGGTCCGACCGCCGTTGCTTTCGTTACCGGTGAAGCTCCGGAAGCCGCGAAGGCCCTCAAGACCTTCGCCAAGGAGAACGAAGCCCTTATCCTCAAGGGCGGCGTGATGGACGGTGCCCAGCTGTCCGCAGACGACGTCAAGCAGCTCGCGGAACTCGAATCCCGCGAAGTCCTGCTGGCCAAGTCCGCCGGTGTTCTCAAGGCGCTCATGTACCAGGCAGCGTACGTACTCAACGCGCCGGCCACCAAGGCCGTTCGCACCATCGACGCCTTGCGCGCCAAGCAGGAAGCGGCTGCGTAGCCACTTCCACCTCGGAATATCACGGGTATCGAATAGCGACTATCACGGATATTTCGGAGTTTTCGCGGCTCGGCATACGCGTCGCGGAGCGGCCCCCAGCCGCGCACCCAGTTAGATCTGCACGGCAGGTACTTCTGCCCATCAGATAGAGTCTGCTCGCTAGAGCGGAAAGGAAGGCCATCATGGCTAAGCTCTCGACCGAAGAGCTCATTGCAGCTTTCAAGGAGCTCACCCTCGTTGAGCTCAACGATTTCGTCAAGGCGTTCGAAGAGGAATTCGACGTTGAAGCCGCGGCTCCCGTTGCCGCCGTTGCCGCTCCGGCCGCTGCCGGTGGCGACGCCGGTGCTGCCGCCGAAGAGAAGTCCGACTTCGATGTTGTTATCGAAGCCGCTGGCGACAAGAAGGTTGCGGTCATCAAGGAAGTCCGCGCCCTCACCTCCCTCGGCCTCAAGGAAGCCAAGGACCTCGTGGACTCGGCTCCCAAGGCCGTCCTCGAAGGTGTGGACAAGGACACCGCCGAAAAGGCCAAGGAAGCCCTCGAGGGCGCCGGCGCCACCGTTACCCTCAAGTAACACGGCACGCCGAAAACTCGGCTAGTCGGCTGAACAATCAGCCATCGGAGCGCGGGCTTCATGCCCGCGCTCCACTCCACAAGCGGATACGCCCCGGCGTATCCGCTTGTTTGGTTTCCGGGCTGTGAGGCTCTGCGATGCGGGCCGTCCGGCGCCCTGCTGGATCGCAAAGTGGTACTGGAGCTACAGTCAATCCCCGATTTCCTGTCGTGGAGTACCACTTTGTAAGGCCCGATGTTCTCCAGTACCACTTTGTCGCAAAGGTACGCAAGAAGGTTGTAGCCGGCTACACTGGCACGAGTGAGCATCGGCGCATAGGCGGATGCAAAGCCGGAGACAGGGCCGGGAACGGAGAGCAGCTCGCCCCGGAAACGAGCCGGAAACGCCCCGGAAGCGCCCCGGATACAAACTCAACGATGATAACGAAGACGAACGTGAAGATGACGCAGGAAACAACGACGAATCACAGCTCCGAATCGCCCCAGGAGCAAAACCCGAAGCAAAGCCCGAACCAGTGCTCAAGCGAAGCCCTGAGCTGGCGCCCCCTCACCCCGAGCGACATCCCGGCCTGGGCTGCGCTGGGCGCCGCGGATCCCTCCCTGCTTCACTCCGCCACAGAGCGTGATCTGCGCGATTTCCTCGCCAATCCTGAGGTCGATCCGGCCACCGAAACCCTCGCGCTGTACCGCGGGGAACACCTCCTCGCCGGAGCCACGGTGTCCACGATGGGCGACGTCGACCAAGATGATGACCTCGATATTTATATTGGCTATGCCTGCCCGGACCTCACGTACCTCCCCGAACTCCTCCGCCGCTGCGAGCAGCTCGCCATCGGGCTCGCCGAACGCTCCGAAACCCGCTACTCCGGGCTGTCGGTGCAGGTAGCGCGCGATGATGACGCAGAAGAAACCAACGCGGCGCTGGGGGAGCTCGGCTACCGCCTCACCCGAAAATACGAAGTGATGCGCCGCCCGGCCGCGCAAATCCCCGCCGTCCACATTGATGGCGTGACCTTCCGCGCCCCCACCCTCGCTGACGAAGAGCCGCTGCGCCTCGCCCACGCCGAAGCTTTCCGTGACCACTACGGGCGTTACGATTACGACGCCGCATCCTGGCACTCCTTCCTCACCGGGTGGCGCATGCGCCTGGACTGCTCCGTCGTGGCGCTCAGCGAAGAAACCGGCGCGGTGGTGGGCTACGCGCTCGCCAATGACTACGGCACCGAGCTCTATATCGAATACCTCGGCTCGCTGCGAGCCGTGCGTGGGCGCGGGGTGGGCGGCCAACTCGTGGATCGTGTCATCACCAATGCGGCGCGGGCCGGGTATGCCACCGTTGGCCTAGACGTTGATACCCATAGCTCCACCGGGGCCGGCCGGCTGTACACCGCCCACGGGTTTGAAGGCTACTGCGCCGAGGTGACCCTCGAAAAACGCTTGCGCTAGGGGAGGTGACCACGCGGGGCTGCGGCGTCGTCGTGCTACTAGAACGCCCCGCGCAACGGTACCCCGGCGCACGCAAGCTCGCCACCCGGCCCGGGCCGCGCCACATACGCACGCACCCGCAGACCTGCGCGAACACCCCGCGCAACGGTGCCCCGGCGCGCCCGCACTTGCATGTACGCCGTTCTTGTGCGAAAGTACTTTCGGACGATGAAGTTCAGCTGAGATACCGGCACCGCCAAGCGCTGGTATCCCTATGTGTGACCCCTCGCATAGGCCTGGGGTCTTGGTTCTTGCCGTTAAAACGTGTAGTGTAGAAACTTGCGTTGACACTCCTATGCCCTTGATCACCTCCGCAGCGCTTTTCGGCGTGATATCGCGGTTTTCGGTGAGGGTGACTGGATTGTCCTTCTGCCAGATTCGTCAGGGAAGGATCCACTTTGGCTGCTTCGCGCACATACTCGCTCGCTGCACATAACGGCAAGCCGGTTGTTGACCGCGTATCTTTCGCGAAAATCCATGAACCACTGCAAGTGCCGAATTTGCTCGGCCTCCAAACCGATAGTTTCGGTTGGCTGATCGGCTCGGATAAATGGGTCGCGGAAAACCCCGGCGTTCAGTCCGGGCTCGAAGAAATCTTCGAAGAAATTTCCCCGATCGAAAATGCCGCGCAAACCATGGGCCTGGTGCTCTCCGCCCCGCATCTCGAGGAACCGAAGTACTCCATCCTCGAATGCCGCGAACGTGACCTCACCTATTCGGCCCCCCTGTACGTCACCGCGGAATTCCAGAACTACGAAACGGGCGAAATCAAGTCGCAGACCACCTTCATTGGCGACTTCCCACTCATGACGGACCGCGGTACCTTCATCGTGAACGGTACCGAGCGTGTGGTGGTGTCCCAGCTGGTGCGTTCCCCGGGCGTGTACTTCGAGCGCACCGCGGATAAGACCTCCGATAAGGACATTTACAACACCAAGGTGATTCCCTCCCGCGGTGCCTGGCTGGAATTCGAAATCGATAAGCGCGATGCGGTGGGCGTGCGCGTGGACCGCAAGCGCAAGCAGTCCGTGACCGTCTTCCTCAAGGCCCTGGGCATGACGGAATCGGAAATTCGCGAAACCTTCTCCGAATTCCCCATCCTCATTGACACCCTGGAAAAGGACACCGTCCACAACCAGGAAGAAGCCCTGCAGGATCTCTACCGCAAGCTGCGCCCGGGCGAACCGCCCACGGCGGAAGCGGGCCGTACCCTGCTCAATAACTTCTACTTCAACCCCAAGCGGTACGACACCGCGAAGGTGGGGCGCTACAAGATCAACAAGAAGCTGGGCCTGCCGGAAGATAACACCGCCCGCCAGCTCACGCTCACGGATATCACCGCGGCGCTGCGCTACCTGCTCGCCCTCCACCAGGGCATGGATCGCATGGGGGAGGACGGCGAATTCCCGACCATCCTGTGCGCCGAAGGTGCCACCCCGGTGCGCGTGAGCACCGATGATATTGACAACTTCTCCAACCGGCGCGTGCGCGCGGTCGGTGAGCTCATCCAGAACCAGGTTCGCACCGGTTTGGCGCGCCTGGACCGGATGGTGCGCGAACGCATGACCACTCAGGAAGTGGAAGCGATTACGCCCTCCTCGCTCATCAATATCCGCCCGATTGTTGCCGCGATTAAGGAGTTCTTCGGAACGTCCCAGCTTTCGCAGTTCATGGATCAGAACAACCCGCTGGCGGGCCTGACCCACAAGCGCCGCCTCTCGGCCCTCGGTCCGGGCGGTCTGTCCCGTGATCGCGCGGGCATGGAAGTGCGCGACGTGCACCCCTCGCACTACGGGCGCATGTGCCCCATCGAAACTCCGGAAGGTCCGAACATCGGCTTGATCGGTTCGCTGGCCTCCTTCGCGCAGATTAATTCCTTCGGCTTCATCGAAACGCCCTACCGGCGCGTGGTCGATGGCCGGGTCACGAATGAGATCGATTACCTCCAGGCCGGCGACGAAGATAACCACAATATCGCCCAGGCCGAAGCGCCCATCGATGCGGACGGCCACTTCCTGGAAGAAGAAGCGCTCGTGCGCGTACCGGGCGGCGAACCGGCCCTCGTTCCGGTGGACGAAATCGATTACATGGACGTGTCCGCGCGCCAGATGGTTTCCATCGGTACCGGCATGATTCCTTTCCTCGAGCACGACGACGCCAACCGCGCCCTCATGGGTGCGAATATGCAGCGCCAGGCCGTGCCGCTCATCCGCCCGGTTTCCCCGTACGTGGGTACCGGCTGGGAGATGCGTTGCGCGGTTGACTCCGGTGACGTGACGGTGGCCGCGGCCCCCGGCGTGGTCACCGAAGTGGATGCCGACGCCGTGCACGTGGAGCAGGACGACGGCCGCCACGTTATCTACAAGATGTCCAAGTTCGAGCGTTCCAACCCCGGCAACTGCATTAACCAGCGTGTGGTTGTTTCCGCTGGGGACCGCCTGGAAGCGGGAACTCTTATTGCCGACGGCGCAGCTACCGAAGGTGGCGAACTCGCGCTGGGGCAGAACTTGCTCGTTGCCTTCATGTCCTGGAATGGCTACAACTACGAGGACGCCATCATCCTCTCCGAGCGCTGCGTGCGCGATGACCTCCTCACTTCGATCCATATCGAGGAACACGAGGTCGATGCGCGTGATACCAAGCTCGGCCCGGAGGAAATCACCCGCGATATCCCCAACGTGTCCGAGGAAATGCTCTCGCATCTCGATGATCACGGGATTATTCGCATCGGCGCGGAAGTGCGCGCCGGCGATATCATCGTGGGCAAGATTACCCCCAAGGGTGAAACAGAACTCACCAGCGAAGAGCGCCTGCTGCGCGCCATCTTCGGGGAAAAGGCCAAGGAAGTGCGCGATACCTCGCTGCGCGTCCCGCACGGCGAATCCGGCATCGTCATCGATATCCGCCAGTTCGATAAGGAAAATAACGACGAACTGCCCTCGGATGTTAATGAGACCGTTCGCGTGTACATCGCCCAGCGCCGCAAGATCACGGTGGGCGATAAGATGGCCGGCCGCCACGGAAATAAGGGTGTTATCTCCCGCATTCTTCCGGTGGAAGATATGCCCTTCATGGAAGACGGCACCCCGGTTGATATCATCCTCAACCCGCTGGGCGTTCCCGGCCGTATGAACCTCGGTCAGGTGTACGAACTGCACCTGGGCTGGGTCGCTTCCCGCGGTTGGGATGCCAGCGCCGCCCGGGAAGCGGGCGAAGAATGGGCCCTGCGCCTGCCCGAAAATACCGTCAAGGCCGCTCCGGGTACCCGGGTTGCCACCCCGGTATTCGACGGCCTCCAGGCCGATGAGCTGGACGGACTGCTCCAGTCCACCCTCCCGGATGCGGAAGGCCACACCCTGGTCAATCGCTTCGGCAAGGCTCGGCTCTTCGACGGGCGCACCGGCGATCCCTTCCCGGATCCGGTCTCGGTTGGCTACATGTACATGCTCAAGCTGCACCACCTCGTGGATGATAAGATCCACGCCCGGTCCACCGGTCCGTACTCGATGGTGACCCAGCAGCCCCTGGGCGGTAAGGCACAATTCGGCGGCCAGCGCTTCGGCGAAATGGAAGTGTGGGCCCTGGAAGCTTACGGTGCCGCGCACACCCTGCAGGAAATGCTCACGATCAAGTCCGACGACACCGTAGGCCGTGTCAAGGTGTACGAAGCCATCGTTAAGGGCGATAACGTCCCCGAAGCTGGTATTCCGGAATCCTTCAAGGTTCTTATGCAGGAAATGCGGTCGCTGTGCCTGAATGTGGCAGCTCTCGATGCATCCGGTCAGGTCATTGACCTCCAGGATGCGGAAGAAGATCGCATGCGCGCTGCGGCCGGCCCTGAGGAGCCCGTGCTGCAGACCGGTCTGGAGGATCTGTCCACCGGAGCCGACTTCTAAACTCTCAAATCTTCTTAGTGGCGCACAACATCGGAAGTAGGAATCTTGCTCGACGTTAATCGTTTTGACCAGCTCCACATTGGTCTGGCAACCTCGGATGATATCCGTGCCTGGTCGCACGGTGAGGTGAAGAAGCCGGAAACTATCAACTACCGCACCCTCAAGCCGGAAAAGGACGGCCTGTTCGGCGAACAGATCTTCGGGCCTACCCGCGATTGGGAATGTGCCTGCGGTAAGTACAAGCGGCCGCGGTTCAAGGGCATCGTCTGCGAACGCTGCGGCGTGGAAGTCACCCGCTCGAAGGTGCGGCGCGAACGGATGGGCCATATTGAGCTCGCCGCTCCCGTCACCCATATTTGGTACTTCAAGGGCGTGCCCTCGCGCCTGGGCTACCTCCTGGACGTAGCCCCCAAGGACCTCGAAAAGGTCATCTACTTCGCCGCCTATATGGTGACCGAAGTTGATGAAGAGGCCCGCCGCGCGGATATGCCCACCCTCCAGTCCGAATACGAACTGGAGCGCCGCGCCCTGGAAAAGAACCGGGATGTTGCCCTCGAAAACCGCCAGAAAGAGCAAGAAAAGGAGCTCGCGCAGGCGGAAAAAGATGGCGCCACCGATTCCCAGAAGCAGAAGATCAAGCGCGCGACCGATAACGACCTCGCCAAGATCCGCAAGAATACAGAGCGTGAACTCGAGCGCCTGGAAACCATGTGGGATCGCTTCACCAAGCTCAAGGTGGGGGATCTGGAAGGCGATGAAGACCTCTACCGCGAAATGGACGCGCACTACGGCGACTACTTCAAGGCCGCCCGCGGTGCGGAAGCGATCCAGGCCCGGCTGCGTTCCTTCGATCTGCAGGCCGAACATGACCGCCTCGTGGAGGTCATCGAATCGGGTACCGCCCAGCGCAAGGCTCGCGCCCTCAAGCGCATCAAGGTGGTCAACGCCTTCCTGCACTCGGATACCAAGCCCGAATCGATGGTGCTTGATGCCCTCCCGGTGATCCCGCCGGACCTGCGCCCCATGGTGCAGCTGGACGGTGGCCGCTTCGCGACCTCCGATCTCAACGACCTCTACCGCCGCGTGATCAACCGGAATAACCGCCTCAAGCGCATGCTGGACCTGGGCGCCCCGGAAATCATGGTCAATAACGAAAAGCGCATGCTCCAGGAATCCGTGGACGCGCTCTTCGATAACGGCCGGCGCGGGCGCCCGGTGCAGGGCGCGGGCAACCGCCCCCTCAAGTCGCTCTCCGATATGCTCAAGGGCAAGCAGGGCCGCTTCCGCCAGAACCTGCTGGGTAAGCGCGTGGACTACTCGGGCCGCTCCGTGATCGTGGTGGGCCCGACCATGAAACTGCACCAGTGCGGGCTGCCGCGTGTGATGGCCCTCGAACTGTTCAAGCCCTTCGTGCAAAAGCGCCTGGTGGACCTGGAAATCGCCAAGAATATCAAGGCGTCCAAGCGTTTCATCGACCGCCAGCGCCCCGAAGTGTGGGACGTTCTCGAAGAGGTTATGCGCGAGCACCCGGTGCTCCTCAACCGCGCACCTACCCTGCACCGCCTGGGCATTCAGGCCTTCGAGCCGCTCATGATTGAAGGCAAGGCGATCCGTCTGCACCCGCTGGTGTGCTCCGCCTTCAACGCGGACTTCGACGGCGACCAGATGGCCGTGCACCTCCCGCTTTCCGTGGAAGCCCAGGCCGAGGCGCGCATCCTCATGCTCTCCTCGAATAACATTCTCAAGCCCTCCGACGGGCGCCCCGTGACCATGCCTTCGCAGGACATGGTGATCGGGCTGTTCTACCTGACATCTCAGGTCGACGGCGCCACCGGGGAAGGCCGCTACTTCACCTCCATTGATGAAGCGCAGATGGCCTATGACATGGGCAGTCTTGACCTCAATGCGAAGGTGAAGATTCGTTTCGAAGCGGACGTTGTTCCCCCGCGCGGCTGGAAGGCCCCGGAGAACTTCGAAGAAGGCGACCGGCTGCTGCTGGAAACCACCCTGGGCCGGGCGATCTTTAATGATTCGCTCCCGGTGGACTTCCCCTACGTCAATGAGACTGTCGATAAGAAGGTACTCGGCGGGATCGTCAATCGGCTAGCCGAACGCTACGAGAAGGTCTACGTAGCCGCCTCGCTGGACGCCCTGAAATCAGCTGGTTTCTACTGGGCCGGGCGCAGCGGCGCCACCATTGCGGTATCGGACGTCGTCGTACCCGAATCGAAGCCGGAAATTTTGGCGGAAGCCGAAAAGAAGGCCGCGGTTATCGAAAACCAGTTCCTCACCGGCCGTATCGAGGACGAGGATCGCCGCCGCGACCTCGTGGACCTCTGGTCGGAAGTGACGGATGCGATTGCCGTGGAGATGCGCGAAAACTTCACCGCGGATAACACCGTCAATCGCATGGTGTCCTCCGGGGCGCGCGGTAACTGGGAACAGGTCCGCCAGATCGCGGGTATGCGCGGCCTGGTGGCCGACCCGAAAGGCGCGATTATTCCCCGCCCGATTACCTCGAATTACCGCGAGGGCCTCTCGGTTCTGGAATACTTCGTGGCAACCCACGGTGCCCGCAAGGGCCTGGCGGATACCGCGCTCCGTACCGCCGACTCTGGGTACCTCACCCGCCGTCTCGTGGACGTGGCCCAGGATGTTATCGTGCGCGAATCCGATTGCGGAACCAGCCGCGGCCTGACCAAGACCATCGCGGAAAAGGGCGCCGACGGCACCCTCATTCCCGATCCGCAGCTGGATACCTCCGTGTACGCTCGCACTCTTGCCAAGGATGTTGTATCCGAGGATGGCGAGGTGCTGGCGGCTGCCGGAACCGATCTGGGCGATGCGATTATTGAGCATCTCATTGAGAATGGCGTGACTCAGGTTTCGGTGCGTTCCGTGCTGACCTGCCAGTCGCGCACCGGTACCTGCGCCAAGTGCTACGGGCGCTCCATGGCCACCGGCAAGCTCGTGGATATCGGCGAAGCGGTGGGTATCGTGGCCGCCCAGTCCATTGGTGAACCGGGTACCCAGCTGACGATGCGTACCTTCCACACCGGTGGTTCGGCCTCCGCGGACGACATCACCCAGGGTCTTCCCCGTGTGCAGGAACTCTTCGAAGCCCGTACCCCGAAGGGCGAGGCCCCGATCGCGGAAGCGGCCGGCATCCTCCAGATCGAGGACGGGGAGCGCGTACGTCGCCTCATTATTCAGCGCGACGACGCCGAAGAGGACCTTGTCTACCAGGTCTCCAAGCGAGCCAAGCTCTTCGTTCCCGAAGGTGGCCACGTCAACGTTGGTCAGCAGCTCGTGGAAGGTAGCGTGGACCCCAAGAAGGTGCTGCGTATTTCCGGGCGCCGGGTGGCCCAGGAACATATCGTTTCCGAAGTGCAGGCGGTGTACCGCTCCCAGGGCGTGGAAATCCACGACAAGCACATCGAGGTCATCGTGCGCCAGATGCTGCGCCGTATTACCGTGCTGGAAGCCGGAACCACGAAGCTGCTCCCGGGCGAACTCGTGGATGTGGCGCGCTTTGAAGATGAGAACCGCGCGGCGATGGCCGAAGGTGGCAAGCCCGCCTCCGGGCGCCCCGAGCTCATGGGTATTACCAAGGCCTCCCTGGCCACGGATTCCTGGCTCTCGGCGGCCTCCTTCCAGGAGACCACCCGCGTTCTCACCGAGGCCGCGCTCAATTCCAAGTCCGATCCGCTCGAGGGCCTGAAGGAAAACGTTATCCTCGGTAAGCTCATCCCGGCCGGTACCGGCCTGGAGACGATGCGCTCGGCCAAGATCGAACCGACTGCCGAAGCTCGGGTGGAGTTCGAAAAGAACAACGGCTTCGCCGCCACCGATTTCGATATGTTCGATGACACCTTCCCGTATACCGACTTCCAAGAGTTCGATCTCGGAGCCGGCTACGGAATGTTCTCCTAAATAAGTTCCCCGGTAGCGGGGGAGTTCCCAGCGGGGCGGCCACGGTGTGGCCGCCCCGCTGCGGCGTCGTCGTAAAAAGAAGTGCCGGGGCGGGCCCGTAGCCCGTGTGTTTCCTAACACCTCAGCCCGCGAAGCTTTGACGGCTCCTCGCATTAACCGCTATTCTTGTTTAGGTTGCCTGTTTGCGGGTCTGTTGTGGCGGCCCTCGGCCGTCCCGTAATGAGCGGTGTGCGTTCGGGCAGATTTGGCAAACGTTATAATATTCATCTGTCTATCAGGAGAAGTAGTGCCTACAATTCAGCAGCTGGTCCGCGAGGGCCGCGCGAAGAAGAAGCGCGCTCCTAAGCGCCCGGCGCTTAAGGGGAGCCCCCAGCGTCGTGGGGTGTGCACCCGCGTGTTCACCACCACCCCCAAGAAACCGAACTCTGCGCTCCGTAAGGTTGCCCGTGTTCGCCTGTCCTCTGGTATCGAAGTGACGGCGTACATCCCCGGTGAAGGTCACAACCTGCAGGAACACTCCATCGTCCTCGTTCGCGGCGGTGGCGTGAAGGACCTCCCCGGTGTGCGGTACAAGATCGTCCGCGGCGCCCTTGACACCCAGGGCGTGAAGAGCCGCAATCAGGCTCGTTCCCGTTACGGCGCCAAGAAGGAGAAGAAGTAATGCCTCGTAAGGGTCCGGTTAAGAAGCGTCCGCTGGTTAGCGATCCGGTTTACAATTCCCAGCTGGTGACCCAGCTGGTCAACCGCGTCCTCGTGGATGGCAAGAAGTCCCTGGCGCAGTCCATCGTCTACGGTGCGATGGAAGGCGTGGCGGAAAAGTCCGGGCAGGATGCCCTGGCGGTTCTCAAGCGCGCTATGGATAACATCCGTCCGCAGCTGGAAGTGCGTTCCCGCCGTGTTGGTGGCGCCACCTACCAGGTGCCGGTGGAAGTCAAGGCTGGCCGTTCCACGGCCCTCGGCCTGCGCTGGCTGGTGGAATTCGCGCGCCAGCGCCGCGAAAACACCATGACGGAACGTCTCCTCAACGAAATCCTCGATGCCTCCAACGGCCTTGGTGGTGCTGTGAAGCGCCGCGAGGATACCCACCGCATGGCGGAAGCCAATAAGGCCTTCGCCCACTACCGCTGGTAATCACCAGGGTTATCTGACCCGCGATATAGAAGAGAGCGAAAAGTGGCACAAGAAGTGCTTACGGACCTTTCCAAGGTTCGCAATATCGGCATCATGGCGCACATCGATGCCGGCAAAACAACGACCACCGAACGCATCCTGCTCTACACCGGCATCAACCACAAGCTGGGTGAAACCCATGACGGCGCCTCGACGACCGACTGGATGGAACAGGAAAAGGAACGCGGCATTACGATTACGTCTGCCGCTGTGACCGCGTTCTGGAAGGGTACGCAGTTCAATATCATCGACACCCCTGGCCACGTTGATTTCACCGTGGAAGTGGAGCGGTCCCTGCGCGTGCTGGACGGCGCCATCGCGGTGTTCGACGGTAAGGAAGGCGTGGAGCCGCAGTCGGAAACCGTGTGGCGCCAGGCTGATAAGTACCATGTGCCGCGTATTTGCCTCATCAACAAGATGGATAAGTTGGGGGCCAACTTCGACTTCTCCGTCCAGACCATTCGGGATCGCCTCGGCGCGCACCCGACGGTCATCACCTTCCCGATCGGTGCGGAGAATGACTTCTCCGGCGTGGTGGATGTTCTCAAGATGAAGGCGATCCGCTTCCCCGAAAAGGACGCCCAGGGTAATGACACCTGGGGCGCCGTGGTGGTGGAAGAGGATATCCCCGCGGAACTGCAGGCCAAGGCCGAAGAACTGCGCATGGCCGCCATGGAAGATGCCGCCGAAGCCTCCGATGAACTCATGGAGAAGTACCTTGAGGACGGCGAGCTGAGCACCGAGGATATGATCAAGGGTCTGCGTATCCGCACCATCGCCTCGGAAATCTACCCCGTGTACGCCGGTTCGGCCTACAAGAACAAGGGTATTCAGCCCGCGCTGGACGGCGTGGTGAACTTCCTGCCCGCCCCGATTGACGTTCCCGCTATCAAGGGCTTCAAGCCGGGCCACGAAGAAGACGGTGAAACCGAAGAACGCCACCCGAGCGAGAACGAACCGTTCTCCGCGCTGGCCTTCAAGATTGCGGTGCACCCCTTCTACGGCAAGCTCACCTACATCCGCGTGTACTCCGGTAAGGTTTCGGCCGGAACCCAGGTGCTCAACTCAGTCAAGGGCCGCAAGGAGCGCGTGGGCAAGATGTTCCAGATGCACTCCAATAAGGAAAACCCTGTTGAAGAAGCGCATGCCGGGCATATTTACGCGTTCATTGGGCTGAAGGACACCACCACCGGTGATACCCTCTGCGCCCAGGACGCCCCGATTATTCTTGAGTCCATGTCCTTCCCGGAGCCCGTGATTCACGTGGCAATTGAGCCGAAGTCGAAGGGTGACCAAGAAAAGCTTTCCGTGGCTATTCAGAAGCTCGCGGAAGAGGATCCGACCTTCACGGTTCGTCAGGATGAGGAAACCGGCCAGACCGTTATCGGCGGTATGGGCGAACTCCACCTCGACATCCTCGTCGACCGTATGAAGCGTGAGTTCAAGGTTGATGCGAACGTCGGTGCTCCGATGGTTGCCTACCGCGAGACGATCCGCAAGAAGGTCGATAGCGTCGAATACACCCATAAGAAGCAGACGGGTGGTTCGGGCCAGTTCGCGCGTGTCATCGTCACGTTTGAGCCGCTTGACTCCAACGAAGACGGCGATACTTACGAATTTGTCAACGCCGTGACCGGTGGTCGCGTTCCGCGTGAATACATCCCGTCTGTTGATCAGGGTATCCAGGAAGCCATGCAGAATGGTGTCCTCGCCGGGTTCCCGGTGGTGGGCGTCAAGGCCACCCTGGAAGACGGCGCTTATCACGACGTCGACTCCTCGGAGCTGGCGTTCAAGATCGCGGGTAACCAGGTGTTCAAGGAAGGTGCACGCCGCGCCAACCCGGTGCTCCTGGAGCCCATCATGGACGTGGAAGTCCGCACCCCGGAAGAGTACATGGGCGACGTTATCGGCGACCTGAACTCCCGGCGCGGTATGATCAAGTCCATGGAGGATGCGACGGGCGTCAAGATCGTGCGCGCCAACGTGCCGCTGAGCGAAATGTTCGGCTACGTTGGTGACCTGCGGTCGAAGACCCAGGGGCGCGCGGTGTATTCCATGCAGATGGATTCCTACGCCGAGGTCCCGAAGGCCGTTGCGGAACAGATCATCGCGGAATCTCGTGGTGAATAGTCGCCGGTTTCGTTTACAATAGGTAACTGTTCGGAACAGACCGGATTATGCGCGAGCATCATCCACATAGCTGTAAGTAATTTCTAGAGTCCCAGGAGGGCCCAGTGGCGAAGGCCAAGTACGATAAGTCCAAGCCGCATATGAACATTGGCACCATCGGTCACGTCGATCACGGAAAGACGACCACGACCGCTGCGATCACCAAGGTTCTGTCGGATAAGTACCCGGATCTGAACGAGTACACCCCGTTCGATCAGGTTGACAACGCTCCCGAAGAGCGCCAGCGCGGTATTACCATCAACGTGTCCCACGTGGAATACCAGACCGAGAAGCGTCACTACGCACACGTTGACGCCCCCGGCCACGCGGACTACATCAAGAACATGATTACCGGTGCGGCCCAGATGGACGGCGCGATCCTCGTGGTTGCGGCGACCGACGGCCCGATGGCCCAGACCCGCGAGCACGTGCTGCTCGCCCGTCAGGTGGGCGTGCCCCAGATCATCGTTGCTCTTAACAAGTCCGATATGGTTGACGACGAAGAGCTGCTCGAACTGGTGGAAATGGAAGTTCGCGAACTTCTGTCCTCCCAGGATTACCCGGGCGATGACCTCCCGGTCGTGAAGATCTCCGCTCTCAAGGCGCTGGAAGGCGATCCCAAGTGGGTTGCTTCCATCGAAGAGCTCATGGACCAGGTGGACAACTACTTCGAGGATCCGGTGCGTGACACCGACAAGCCGT
Organism: Actinotignum urematis; assembly: GCF_051264595.1. Classification (NCBI taxonomy): domain Bacteria; kingdom Bacillati; phylum Actinomycetota; class Actinomycetes; order Actinomycetales; family Actinomycetaceae; genus Actinotignum; species Actinotignum urematis. The sequence goes on from NZ_JBOZBG010000002.1 coordinate 255,674, forward strand.
TCCTCATGCCGATTGAGGACGTCTTCACCATTACCGGCCGTGGCACCGTGGTCACCGGCCGTGTGGAGCGCGGTATCCTCAACCTCAACGAGGAAGTGGAAATTCTCGGTATCCGCGATACCCAGAAGACCACCGTCACCGGTATCGAAATGTTCCACAAGCAGATGGACTACGCCGAAGCTGGCGAAAACTGCGGTCTGCTGCTCCGCGGCACCAAGCGTGAAGATGTTGAGCGTGGCCAGGTTGTGGCCAAGCCCGGCACCATTACCCCGCACACCCAGTTCGAAGCTCAGGTCTACGTGCTGAAGAAGGAAGAAGGCGGCCGTCACAACCCGTTCTTCTCCAACTACCGCCCGCAGTTCTACTTCCGCACCACGGACGTCACCGGCGTCATCACGCTGCCCGAAGGCACCGAGATGGTTATGCCCGGCGACAACACCGAGATGTCGGTTGAGCTCATCCAGCCCATCGCCATGGAAGAAGGCCTCGGCTTCGCTATCCGCGAGGGCGGCCACACCGTTGGTTCAGGGCGTGTCACCAAGATCATCAAGTAACTTTGATGCATCTGGGCGCAGCTACCCGGTCACCGGGTAACTGAGCAAAACGTCCGCCGCGAGGCGGGAAGGGACCCTAGCACTGCGCTAGGGTCCCTTTGCTATGCGTGGGTGTTAGGGGCGCTGTGCGGTGCGCCGTTACGCTTGATGCTTGCGTGCCGCCGTATATTTGCACGACGACGCAGAACTTGGCAGAGTGGCGCTATGGCTCTTGAGGATGTGTATAAGAAAATCGGGTTTCCCGGTGATGTGGCGGGCAGCGTTACCCCGGCAGCAGGAAACGCAGCCCCGGCAGCGGTGTTCTGGGATATGGACGGAACCCTGGTGGATTCCGAAGAGGAATGGGCCCGGGTATCTGGAAATGTGGTGCGTTCCCACGGTGGAATCTGGACCGATGAGGATGTGTTGGCTATCCGCGGTGCGGATACGATTGCGCACGGGCGGCGCATGATGGCCGCGGTACGCCGCGGCGGGGGAGAAGTGGATCCCTGGAAAATGTTTGCCGAGGTGCTAAGGGCCATGGCCGATCATATGGCCGATGCGGAACTCATCGACGGGGCGGCTGAGCTCCTCGATGCTTTCTCCGCGGCCGGCATTCCGCAGGCATTGGTCACGGCCACCCCGGGCCGCCCGGTGGAAATATTCCTGGCCGGGCCGGGTAGCCGGCTGGAGGCGGCGGTTACCGGGGACGATGACGTCCCCGGTAAACCGAATCCCGCCCCGTACCTCCTGGGTGCGCAGCGCCTCGGCGTCCTTATTGATAGCTGCCTTGCTTTCGAGGATTCTGGGCCGGGGCTGGCCGCGGCCCGGAGTGCCGGCGCTTTCACCGTGGATGTGGGGGAGTTCCCCCTGGCTGAACTCGCGGCGCTACTTTAGCTTGTAGCCATATTGCGGTCCGCGGTTCTGCGGGGCCGCGGCCTTGCACTCGCGCGCCGTCGAGCTCTAGCGCGCCGCCGCGCAGCCCACCCGCTAGAAGGACGTGATAACCACGCGGCCAATCCCGGCGTGATGATTCACCATTGCCTTGTAGGTCGCGTCGATATCATCGAGGGCAATCTCCGTGGCAACAAGGTCATCCAGGTGGAGGCGCCCCTGCTGGTAGAACTCCACGTACTGGGGAATATCCGTCTTAATATCGGTATTCCCCATGTATACCGCGTGGATATGGCGCCGGTGCACGAAGAATTCATTGAGCGGATTAATGGTCCACTCCATCTCCGGCTTGAAGACCCCGGCTACGTACACGTCTCCACCCTGGCGGGTGGCGGCGATAGCCGTCTCCATCGTAGGCACGATGCCGAGCGCCTCAAAGGACTTATCCACCCCGCGCCCCTCGGTCGCGGCGAAGATCTGCTCGATAACATCCCGGTCGCCCGCGTTCACGAAGTGGGTCATCCCGAATTTCTTTCCAAATTCTTCCTTCTCCGGGTTGGTATCCACCCCGATAATCCGGCTGGCCCCGGCAATGCGGGCGCCGTTGACGATGCTCAGGCCCACCCCGCCCAAGCCCACCACCGCCACGGTGTCACCCGGGCGCACCTGCGCGGTATTGAGAGCCGCGCCCGCGCCGGTAATGACCGCGCAGCCGATCACGCAGGCCTGCGGGAAAGGCATGTCCGGATTGATCTTCGCGACCTGGTGTTCGTGCACGAGCGCCTGCTCCGCGAAGCCGGCAATACCGTAGGTCTGGAAAATCGGTTCGCCGTTCCGGCTCAGCCGCGGGGCTTCATCCGGGCCGCGCAGTGTTTCCTCCGGGAATTCGCATTCGTACATGCGCGATTCACGGCAGGCCCGGCAGTGCCCGCAATACTGGATGAGGGAGGCAACCACGTGGTCACCCACCTTGATTTCCTTCACGTCCGGGCCGACGGCAGTAACCACGCCGGCGGCTTCGTGCCCGAGCACCTGCGGGAAGGGGAATCCGAAATTGGTGGTGGAGAGCGTAAGATCCGAGCGGCACAGGCCGGAAGCCTTGACGTCGAAAAGTACCTCGCGCCCGATGGGTTCGGCAATCTCGATATCTTCGGTGGTGAACCCACCGCCCACAGAATTAACTACTGCTGCTTTCATTCTTACTCCTTTCGTGAAAGCGAGGAGAGGAACTCCGCCGCGGAGATTCCCTCCGGGAGAAGAATCGACTGGATATTGGCGAATTCGCGTACCCCTTCGTAGCCCATCTCGCGCCCGAAACCGGAGCGCTTGACACCGCCGAAAGGCATGCCGGCGGGAACAGCGGGAACCGGGGAGTTAATGGCAACGGTGCCGGTATCTACCCGGGCGGCGACGCGCGCGGCATGCGCAACGTCGACCGAATGAACCGTTCCGCCCAGCCCGTAGCACGAGTCATTAGCCAGTCGGATTGCTTCTTCTTCCGAGGATACCCGGTACACACTCCAGACCGGCCCGAAAATCTCCTCGTAGAAGACGGGGTTATCCCGCTCCACGTTTTCGAGGAGGGTGGGTTGCACCCAGGTATCTCCTTCCGGAACGATATGGCCCAGGGGAGTGGCGCTCGCTCCACCTTCGATAGCCCGCCGGATTTGATCATTGACCGTGGCGGCCTGCTCGCGGGACGACATGGGCGGCACGGTGGTCTCTTCCGCTGCCGGGTCCCCGGGCCGCAGCTGCGCGGTGCTTTCCTTGAGGCCGGCGACGAAACGGTCATAGAGCGCATCGGGAACAATCATGCGTTTGGGGGAGGCGCATACCTGGCCGGCATTGAAGCAGCGTCCCATAATTGCCAGCTGGATGGTGGCCTCGATATCGGCGTCGTCCAAAATAATAAAGGGATCGGAACCACCCAGTTCCATGACGGATTTCTTCAGGTGCCGGGAAGCGAGCTGCGCGATTTTCGCTCCCGCTGCTTCCGAACCGGTGAGCGTAACAATACGTACCCGGTCGTCGCTGATGAGCCGCTCCACCTGCGCGTGGGTGGCGTACAGATTTTGCCATACCCCGCGCGGCAGCCCGGCATCGTAGAGCACCTGGACAATCGCTGCGGCGCATTGCGGCAGAATCGACGCGTGCTTGAGGATAACCGTATTGCCGCAGAGCATTGCGGGCGCGAAACCGCGAATGGCCTGGTAGTACGGGAAGTTCCACGGTTCAATTTCGACGACGACGCCCTCCGGGCGATAGTCAATATAGCCTTCAAAAGGTGCGGCGGTGGAGCTGACAGGGCGCGGAGCTAAAATATTTTCCGCTTCATCAGCGAGCCAGCGCAGCATTGTTGGAACGGTGCCGCCGGCTTCCCCGGTGGCTTCTCCAATGAGTTTGCCCATTTCCAGGGTGGCCAGCGCCCCGAGTTCGCTCGCGCGTTCTTCCGCGATATCCGCGGCGCGGCGCAAAATAGCGGCGCGCTCGGCGATGGAGGTGCGGCTCCACGTCTGGAATGTTCCGTGCGCCAGCTCGAGTGCCTTATCCACCTCGTCGTCGGTGGCATAGGGGAATTCGGCGAGCACCTCACCGGTATAGGGATTTGTTGATCGATAGGACATCGTTGTCTACCTCCTCGGTATGGTGGATGATCACCCGCTCGCGGCACCTGCGCCGCTTAGCGATGTAGATCACTTAAAGCCATGCTAGGTGGTGGCGGCATCCGGGGCAAGGGTGGGGCGACGGCGCCGCTGGCGGCCCGCGTGGCCGAGAGTCCGGGAGGCTGCGGCGTCGTCGTACCGTGACGTGAAGCGCTTCACCGCAACCGTTTCTTGCACGAAACGTGGTCTTTCGGTAAAATTTTTACCCGTGCCGGCCGGCCTTCGGGCTCGCTGGGAATGAGAAACGGCGCACGTTCGCCGTGAAAGTCTTGAAAGTACGCCGAAGTTTTTGGCATACTTAACAAGTTGCTCGGATTACGAGCGAAGGAACTTAATCGGTTACCCAACGCCGATTATCGTATAAAGGGTTCTCCGTAACCTCACATAGGGCATGGCTACTAGATTTACCTCCGGTACGACACGCCCGAGTGCGGGTACCGGGCACCGAAGCTAAAGAGAGGTAGACGCGCCATGGCGGGACAGAAGATCCGCATTCGGCTGAAGTCATATGACCATGAGGTCATTGATAGCGCGGCCAAGAAGCTCGTCGATGAAGTTGCGCGTACCGGCGCGACCGTGGTGGGACCCGTCCCGCTGCCGACGGAAAAAAACGTTTTTTGCGTTATCCGCTCGCCCCACAAGTACAAGGATTCCCGCGATCACTTTGAGATGCGCACACACAAGCGCCTTATTGACATCGTGGATCCCACCCTGAAGACGATTGACAGCCTGCGCCGTCTCGATCTTCCGGCTGACGTCAACGTGGAAATCAAGCTCTGAGGTAATACGCAATGAACTCCAAGCAAGCTGTTGCCAGCAAGCCCGTGAAGGCGTTGCTGGGCACGAAGCTGGGGATGACCCAGCTCTGGGATGAGGACGGGCGCCTCCTTCCCATTACCGTTGTGCGCGTGGGCACCAATGTGGTGACCCAGGTTCGCACCCCCGAGGTTGACGGCTATTCCGCCGTGCAGCTCGCCTCGGGCGATGAAAAGACGAAGAACGTCACCAAGCCGCTCCAGGGCCACTTCGCTAAGGCCGGTGTTACGCCGCGCAAGAAGCTGGCGGAAATCCGCACCCCCGATGCCAGTGAATACACGCTCGGGCAGGAACTGACCGCGGATATCTTTGAAGCCGGTCAGTCCGTTGACGTTATCGGTACCTCCCGCGGTAAGGGCTTCGCCGGTGTGATGAAGCGTCATGGCTTCGCCGGTGTGTCGGCCTCCCACGGTGCGCACCGCAACCACCGCAAGCCCGGTTCCATCGGCGCCTGCGCCACCCCTTCGCGCGTCTTCAAGGGTCTGCGCATGGCTGGTCGCATGGGTCAGGATCGCGTCACGGTGCAGAATCTGTCCATCCACTCCGTTGACCTCGAGAACGGCCTGTTGCTCGTGGTTGGCGCCATCCCCGGTGCAAAGGGTGGCTCGGTTGTGGTCCGCACGTCCGTGAAGGGAGCCTAACAATGGCAGACTTCAAGATTGACGTTCTCGATGAAACCGGCAAGGTGACCTCGCAGGCCACCCTCCCGGCTCAGCTCTTTGATCTCGACTTCAATATGGCGCTGGTCCACCAGGTCGTTAACGCGCAGCAAGCTGCCGCTCGCCTGGGTACCCACGCCACGAAGACCCGCGGTCAGGTGTCCGGCGGCGGCAAGAAGCCGTGGCGCCAGAAGGGAACCGGCCGGGCCCGCCAGGGTTCGATCCGCGCTCCGCAGTGGGTCGGTGGCGGCGTTGTCCACGGCCCGCAGCCGCGTGACTACTCGCAGCGCACCCCCAAGAAGATGATTGCGGCCGCGCTGCTGCAGTCCCTCTCGGATCGGGCTCGCCACGAGCGTATTCACGCCGTGACCGCTTTTGTTGCCGATGAGACCCCGTCCACCAAGGCGGCGCGTGCGCTCATCGAGAAGATGAACGAGGGGCGCAAGGCGCTCGTCGTGGTCCAGCGTGAAGATGATGCCTCGGTGCTTTCCGTGCGCAACCTCCCGCAGATCCACGTCCTCTACGTTGATCAGCTCAATAGCTACGACGTTCTTGCTGCTGACGACGTTATCTTCACCGAAGCCGCGCTGGGCGCGTTCGTGGAGAAGAACACCAAGAAGGATGAGAAGTAATGACTGAGAACGGTAACTTCTGGAATAAGAACCCGCACGATGTCATCCTCGCCCCGGTGATGTCGGAGAAGAGCGCGCTGCTCGAAGAACAGGGTAAGTACACCTTCTTCGTTGATCCGCGTTCGAATAAGACCGAAATCAAGCAGGCCGTCGAAGCGATTTTTGGCGTCAAGGTTGCCTCCGTCAATACGCAGAACCGCCAGGGCAAGACCCGGCGTACGCGCAACGGCATCGGGCGGCGCAAGAATACCAAGCGGGCCATCGTCACCTTGCGTGAAGGCTCCATCGACATCTACGGCGAAATCGTCTAATAGGCGATTCGAGGAACTGAGGAATAAGAACTCATGGGAATTCGTAAGTACAAGCCGACGACCCCGGGTCGTCGCGGTGCGAGCGTTGCCGACTTCGCCGAGATCACTCGTTCGACCCCGGAGAAGTCCCTCGTTCGTCCCCTGAAGAAGACCGGTGGGCGTAACAACCAGGGACGCATCACCACCCGTCACAAGGGCGGTGGGCACAAGCGCCAGTACCGTCTCATCGACTTCCGTCGCTGGGATAAGGACGGCGTGCCGGCCAAGGTTGCGCACATCGAATACGATCCGAACCGCACCGCGCGTATCGCGCTGCTCCACTTCGTTGATGGCGAGAAGCGTTACATCGTTGCTCCCCGCGGCGTGAAGCAGGGCGATCTCATCGAAACCGGCCCGAATGCGGATATCAAGCCCGGCAACAACCTGCCGCTGCGCAATATCCCGCTCGGTACCACGGTGCACAATGTGGAACTCAAGCCGCTGGGCGGGGCGAAGATCGCCCGCAGCGCCGGCGCTTCCGTGCAGTTGGTTGCCCGCGAAGGCAAGTACGCGCAGCTGCGCATGCCCTCCGGCGAAATCCGTAACGTGGACGTGCGTTGCCGCGCCACCGTCGGTGAAGTCGGTAATGCCGAGCAGGCGAATATCAACTGGGGTAAGGCCGGCCGTATGCGCTGGAAGGGCGTGCGCCCGACCGTCCGCGGTGTCGTGATGAACCCGGTGGACCACCCGCACGGTGGTGGTGAAGGTAAGACGTCCGGTGGGCGCCATCCCGTTAGCCCGTGGGGCAAGAAGGAAGGCCGTACCCGCCGTCCGAACAAGGCCAGCGACAAGCTCATCGTGCGCCGTCGCAAGACCGGCAAGAAGCGCTGAGGAAGGATTAGCTGATGCCCCGCAGTTTGAAGAAGGGTCCGTTCGTCGACGAGCACCTCTACAAGAAGGTCGACGAGCAGAACGAGAAGAACACCAAGAACGTAATCAAGACCTGGTCGCGTCGGTCGGTTATCACCCCCGATTTCCTGGGTCACACCTTTGCAGTGCACGATGGACGCAAGCATGTGCCGGTATTCATTACCGAATCCATGGTTGGCCACAAGCTCGGGGAGTTCGCCCCGACCCGCACCTTCCGCGGGCACGACAAGGACGACCGAAAGGGCCGCCGGCGCTAAGCCGGGGCCTCGAGCGAGAGAGTAAGGCAGAACTATGGAAGCAAAGGCGCAGGCGCGCTTCGTGCGCGTGTCGCCCATGAAGGCCCGTCGTGTCGTGGACACCATCCGCGGCCGGCGCGCCCTGGACGCTATTGACGTACTGCAGTTCGCACCGTTTGCGGCCGCCACTCCGGTTCGTAAGATCGTGGAGTCGGCCATCGCCAACGCGCGCTACGCCGCCGAGCAGGCGGGGGAGCGCTTCGATGAGTCCGAGCTGTTCATTGGCGAGATTTACGCCGATGAAGGCCCGACGATGAAGCGTATCCAGCCGCGTGCCCAGGGCCGGGCGAACCGCATCAACAAGCGGACGAGTCACATCACCGTTATCGTTACCGACGAGAAGCCGAAGGCCAAGAAGCAGAGGAGGGCCCGCTAGTGGGACAGAAAGTCAACCCTATTGGGTTCCGTCTCGGCATCACGACTGACCACCGCTCCAAGTGGTTCGCTGATTCCACCAAGAAGGGGCAGCGCTACTCGGACTACGTCCTCGAAGATGTCAAAATCCGTGACATGATCGAAAAGACGCTTGAGCGCGCCGGGATTTCCAGCGTGCACATCGAGCGCCGCGCCGAGCGCGTGGTTGTGGATATCCACACCGCTCGCCCCGGCATCGTCATTGGCCGGCGCGGTGCGGAAGCTGATCGCCTCCGCGCCGATCTGGAGAAGCTGACCGGCAAGGCCGTGCAGCTCAATATTCTCGAAGTGAAGAACCCGGAAGCTGACGCCCAGCTCGTGGCGCAGGGTATCGCGGAACAGCTCGCCTCGCGCGTGTCCTTCCGCCGCGCCATGCGCAAGGGCATCCAGTCCGCCGAGCGCGCCGGTGCCAAGGGCATCCGCGTGCAGTGCTCGGGCCGTCTGGGTGGCGCCGAAATGTCGCGTAGCGAGTTCTACCGCGAAGGGCGTGTGCCGCTGCACACCCTGCGCGCGAATATCAACTACGGTTTCTACGAAGCGCGTACCACCTTCGGCCGCATCGGCGTGAAGGTGTGGATCTACCGCGGTGATCTGACCGACGCTGAGTACTACCGCAGCCTCGCGGAAGCTCCGCGCGGTGGGCGCGGGGGCCGTTCGGATCGTCGCGGTCGCCGCGGCGCCGGGCGCGGTCGCGGTGGCCAGCGTGGGGAAGCCCGCAGCGAACAGGCTCAGAGCCCGGCAGCCGGAGCCGAAGCTCCGGTGGCCGCGCCGGAATCAACCGGAACGGAGGCATAACTCATGCTGATTCCTCGTCGTACTAAATGGCGCAAGCAGCACCGTCCGCACCGTAAGGGTATGGCCAAGGGCGGAACTCAGCTGGCTTTCGGTGAATACGGTATCCAGGCGCTCGAGCCGGCCTACATCACCAATCGTCAAATTGAAGCAGCCCGTATCGCCATGACGCGTCACGTCAAGCGTGGCGGCAAGATCTGGATCAACATCTTCCCGGATCGCCCGCTCACCAAGAAGCCGCTCGGCGTGCGTATGGGTTCGGGTAAGGGCCCGGTGGAAACCTGGGTTGCCAATATCAAGCCCGGCCGTGTCATGTTCGAAATGGCCGGTGTGGATGAGGCTCTCGCCCGTGAGGCCATGAGCCGCGCCCAGCACAAGCTGCCCATCAAGACCCGCTTTATCACCCGTGAGGAGGTTGAGTAATGGCTAAGGGACTGACCACCGCGGAACTCGACGCGATGACCGACGCGGAGCTTCTCGAGAAGCTTGCCGAGTCGAAGAAGGAACTGTTCAACCTCCGCTTCTCGGCGGTGACTCACCGCCTGGAGGACAGTGGCCGCCTGCGGGAAGTTCGTCGCGAGATTGCTCGCATTTACACCATTAAGAGCGAGCGGGAGAAGAACATTCGAACCGCTCCGGCCGCTCAGTAAGTGAGGATGAGATGAGCGAGAACGCAAGCACCGAAACACGTAATCATCGCAAGTCGCTGCGCGGCTACGTGGTCTCCGACAAAATGGACAAGACCGTTGTTGTTGAAGTTGAAGATCGCGTAAAGCACCCGCTATACGGTAAAGTTATCACCCGCACCAAGCGAGTGAAGGCGCACGACGAAAATAACGAAGTTCGCGTAGGCGATTTGGTCTCCATTATGGAAACCCGCCCGCTCTCCGCGACCAAGCACTTCCGGGTCGTTACGATCATCGAGAAGGCGAAGTAGTTAGGGCTTTCCTAGCTTGAGCGAATGTGACCGGCCTGAACGCAGGCGGCCCTCGCATGTGGGCCAAAGGCGTTTGGGCCGGCGCAGTTCGCGCGAACCCATTCGTTCGGCAAGGCTCGAATCCGAGAACCGGCACGACAATAGGAGATAGAAACACATGATCCAGCAGGAGACGCGGCTTAGCGTCGCCGATAACACCGGTGCCAAGGAACTTTTGTGCATCCGCGTGCTCGGCGGCTCCGGCCGGCGCTACGCCGGAATTGGTGACACCATCGTCGCCACCGTCAAGGATGCTATTCCGGGCGGAAACGTAAAGAAGGGCGACGTCGTCAAGGCGGTCGTCGTCCGTGCAGTTAAGGAAACGCGCCGCAAGGACGGGTCCTACATCAAGTTCGACGAAAACGCAGCCGTGCTGTTGAAGAACGACGGCGAACCCCGCGGCACCCGTATCTTCGGGCCCGTTGGGCGTGAGCTTCGCGACGCGAAGTTCATGCGCATCATTTCGCTGGCTCCGGAGGTGATCTAATGGCGAAGATTAAGAAGGATGATCTCGTCCAGGTTATCGCCGGGCGCGATAAGGGTATGCAGGGGCGCGTGCTTTCCGTTGATACCAAGCGTGATCGCGTCATCGTGGAAGGCGTCCAGCGCGTGAAGAAGCACGTGCGTGTGGGGCAGACCTCGCGGGGCGGCACCACCGGCGGTATTGAAACCGTTGAAGCACCGATTCACATTTCGAACGTTGCCCTCGTTCACGATGGCAAGCCGATTCGCGTGGGCTACCGCGAGGTAGAGGTGGAGCGCGACGGTAAGAAGAAGATTGTCCGTGAGCGCATCGGACGCCGCGGCGGGAAGGAAATCGAACTGTGAGCGATACCCCCCGTCTCAAGGTGAAGTACCGGGAACACATCATCCCGGAACTCCAGGAAGAATTTAAGTACGTCAACGTCAACCAGGTTCCCAAGATCGTCAAGGTCGTGGTGAATATGGGCGTGGGTGATGCTGCGCGCGACTCCAAGGTGCTCGACGGCGCCGTCGCCGATATGACGGCGATTACCGGCCAGAAGCCGATGATCACCAAGGCCAAGAAGTCCATCGCGCAGTTTAAGCTGCGTGAAGGCCAGGCCATCGGGTGCTTCGTCACCATCCGCGGTGACCGCATGTGGGAATTCCTCGACCGGCTTATTTCCACCGCGCTGCCGCGTATCCGCGACTTCCGCGGCCTTTCGCCCAAGCAGTTTGACGGCAACGGGAACTACACCTTCGGTCTGACCGAACAGACCGTGTTCCACGAGATCGACCAGGACAAGATTGATCGCGTGCGCGGTATGGACATCACCGTGGTGACCTCTGCCGGGAGCGACGACGAAGGGCGCGCTCTTCTCAAGCATCTCGGATTCCCCTTCAAGGAGGCCTAAATATGGCAAAGACCGCTCTGAAGCAAAAGGCCGCCGGTAAGCAGAAGTTCGCCGTTCGTGCGTACACCCGTTGCAACCGGTGCGGCCGTCCGCATTCCGTTTACCGCAAGTTCGGCCTGTGCCGTATTTGCCTGCGTGAGTTGGCCCTGCGCGGCGAACTCCCCGGTGTTAAGAAGTCCAGCTGGTAAAGACTACGTCGCAGGTCCATCGGAAACCGCGACGAGGAAGGGCCACAGCCCAAAATGACAATGACTGACCCAATCGCAGACATGCTGACGCGTCTGCGTAACGCCAATTCGGCGTTCCATGAGTCGGTGTCTATGCCGTACTCCAAGATTAAGTCCCATATCGCGGACATCTTGAAGCGCGAAGGCTACATCGACTCCTACGAGGTGGAGAGCGCCCAGGTGGGCAAGACTCTCACCCTCACGTTGAAGTACGGATCGAACCGTGAGCGCGCCCTCGCTGGCGTCCGGCGTATTTCCAAGCCGGGCCTGCGCGTTTACGCGAAGTCCACGAACCTGCCGCGCGTTCTTGACGGCCTGGGTGTGGCTATTTTGTCCACCTCCTCCGGCCTCATGACGGACCGCGAGGCCAAGGATAAGGGCGTTGGCGGGGAAGTCCTCGCTTACGTCTGGTAATGGGAAGTAGGTGCAATAATGTCTCGAATTGGTAGGCTTCCCATCGCTATCCCCGGCGGCGTTGAAGTGTCGGTTTCCGGCCAGGACGTCACCGTCAAGGGCCCCAAGGGTCAGCTCGCGCTCTCCGTGGCCGAGCCGATCGCGGTGAATGTTGATGACAATACGGTTCTGGTGACCCGGCCCAATGACGAGCGCGAATCGCGTTCGCTGCACGGCCTGACCCGCACCCTCGTCGCGAATATGATCGAGGGCGTCACCAACGGGTACGCCAAGGCGATGGAAATCGTCGGAACCGGTTACCGCGTCGTCGCTAAGGGTTCTGATCTGGAATTCTCGCTGGGCTACTCCCACACGATTCTTTTCGAAGCTCCCGAAGGCATCACTTTCACGGTGACGACCCCGACCAAGTTCACAGTCTCGGGTATCGATAAGCAGCTCGTGGGTGAAACCGCAGCGAAGATTCGCAAGCTTCGTAAGCCCGAACCCTACAAGGGCAAGGGTGTCAAGTACGCGGACGAAGTTATTCGTCGCAAGGCTGGAAAGGCTGGTAAGTGATGGCTGTTACCATCAAGGGCAAGGGCAAGTACATCGCTCGTGCGCGCCGCCACTTCCGGTTGCGCAAGCGTATTTCCGGTACCGCCGCGCGGCCGCGTCTCGTGGTCTCGCGTTCCAACCGCCATATTTACGCCCAGGTTATCGACGACGTCGTGGGCCGCACTCTCGCGGCTGCCTCGTCCTACGAGGCTGACCTGCGCGAAGCGGAGGGTACCAAGACAGAAATCGCGCGGAAGGTCGGCGAACGCGTCGGTCAGCGCGCCAAGGATGCTGGTATCAGCGCCGTGGTCTTCGACCGCGGTGGCAACCAGTACCACGGTCGCGTTGCAGCTGTCGCCGAAGGTGCGCGCGAAGCAGGACTCGATTTCTAACGGCTGAGGAAAGGCAGAGGAAAATGGCTGCAGAGCAGCAGGATCCGGCCCAGAACGGCCGGGAAAATCGCAACGAAGGTCGTCGCGGCCGCCGCGATAACCGTCGTGAGAACCGCCGTGACAACCGTCGCGGTGAAGAAAAGAACGCTTATATCGAGCGCGTGGTGACCATTAACCGCGTCGCGAAGACGGTCAAGGGTGGCCGCCGGATGTCCTTCACCGCCCTCGTGGTGGTGGGTGACGGTAACGGCCTCGTGGGTGTCGGCTACGGCAAGGCCCGCGAAGTTCCCGCCGCTATCGCCAAGGGTACCGAGGAAGCGAAGAAGAACTTCTTCCGCATCCCGCGTATCGCGCGGACCATCCCGCACGTGGTGCAGGGCGAAGACGCCGCCGGCGTTGTGCTGCTGCGCCCGGCCGCTCCCGGTACCGGCGTGATCGCCGGCGGTCCGGTGCGCGCCATTATGGAGTGCGCGGGTATTCACGATGTGCTCTCCAAGTCGCTCGGTTCCTCGAACGCGATCAATATCGTGCACGCCACCGTGGCTGCCCTCAAGCAGCTTGAGCAGCCCGAAGCGGTTGCCGCCCGGCGTGGGCTCCCCATCGAGCGCGTTGTTCCCGAAGCTATGCTGCGGGCCCGCGCCGAAGCGGAAGCCAAGGAACGCGAGATCGAAGAGGCTGAAGCCGCTAAGGCGGAAAATGAGGCCGCGGCCGCGGGAGTTGGTGCGTAATGGCAAATCTTAAGATCACCCAGGTGAAGGGTGTTGTTGGTGCGATCCAGCGCCAGAAGGACACCCTGCGCACGCTCGGTCTGCGCAAGATCGGTCAGTCCGTTGTGCGCGAGGATACCCCCGAGGTGAAGGGCATGGTTCGCGCCGTGGCTCACCTCGTTACCGTGGAGGAGGTTGACTAATGGCGGAAGCAGAAAAGGATTCCATCATTAAGCTGCACGACCTGCGTCCGGCTCCGGGTTCGAACAAGGCGAAGATTCGCGTTGGTCGCGGTGAAGGATCCAAGGGTAAGACGTCCGGTCGCGGTACCAAGGGTACCCGGGCACGTAATACCGTGCGTCCCGGTTTCGAAGGTGGCCAGATGCCGCTGCATATGCGCCTTCCGAAGCTGCGCGGTTTCAAGAACCCGTTCCGGGTCGAATACCAGGTCATTAACGTTTCGGCGCTCGGCGAGCTCTTCCCCGAAGGTGGGAAGGTGACCTCGGCGGATCTCGTGGCCAAGGGCGCGGTTCGCAAGAACTCCCCGGTCAAGGTTCTCGGAACCGGTGAGATTTCCGTCAAGCTCGACGTCGAAGTGGAAGCGTGGTCGAATTCGGCTAAGGAAAAGATCGAAGCTGCCGGGGGTTCCATCTCCGCGCCGCAGGTCGAATCCAAGTAATACGCGTTGGCCTGCGGGCCACCGTTTGACTGAGCACTCACCCACACTCTGTGGATGAACAGTGCGAAATTTGCTCGTCCCCGCTATTATGGCGGGGGCGAGCTTTTTTCTGGGCGCAGGCAGCGCCGCTCAAGCATTGCTTTGCTGCGGAAAGATTGCTTTCAGTGGCGAATAAGCAGAGCTGCCGGTGCGCCGTCGTACGTACTTTCCCAGAAAATACGCTTGTCCCCATTTCCGTCACCCGACGGTTCTCGACGATAACGGACTGCCCCGCGCGATCCGTCACCATCAGGAGGAATCTTGATTAAGGCTTTCGCAGCTGCTTTCCGCACCCCGGATCTGCGCCGCAAGTTGCTTTTCACCATGATGATTATGGTGATTTACCGCTTGGGCAGCTTCATCCCGGCTCCGTTCGTGAGCCTGAGTAATATTCGGGAGTGCACCACGCAGCAGTCGGGCGCGCAGGATCTCATCGATATGCTCAACCTGTTCTCAGGTGGTGCGATGATGCAGCTCTCCGTTTTCGCCCTCGGAATTATGCCCTATATTACGGCCTCGATTATTGTGCAGCTGCTGCGCGTGGTCATCCCGCGTTTCCAGGAACTGCATAAGCAGGGCCAGTCGGGTACCGCGAAGCTGACGGAATACACCCGCTACCTCACCATCGGCCTGGGCCTGCTCCAGTCCTCGGTGGTGGTGGCCACCGCGAACTTCACGCTTTTCGCCGGGTGTAAAGAACCGGTGATCCCGAATGCCACCTGGTGGACCTACACCATGACCATCCTCGCCATGACGGCCGGCACCGGCCTCATCATGTGGATGGCCGAACTCATCACCGAACGCGGGGTGGGCAACGGTATGTCCATCCTTATCTTCACCGGTATCTGCGCCGGCTTCCCCTCGATGATGGGCCAGATCTACGCCGGGCACGGCATCGGCACCCTTCTCATCGTGATCGTGGTCTTCGCGCTCATCACCCTGGTTGTTACTTTCGTGGAGCAATCCCAGCGCCGCATTCCGGTTCAGTACGCCAAGCGCGTGATCGGCCGGCGCACCTACGGCGGGTCCACCACCTACCTGCCCATCAAGATCAATATGGCGAACGTTATCCCGGTGATCTTCGCCTCCTCGATCCTCATGCTCCCCACCATGATTTCCACCTTCGGGAATCAGAACTCTTCGTGGGTGGTCTGGATCCAGCGCAACTTCCAGCACAATGGCTGGGCCTATATCCTCACCTACGCGCTTCTCACCTTCGCTTTCACCTTCTTCTACACCTCCATCGCTTTCGATACGGACGAAGTGGCGGACAATATGAAGAAGTACGGCGGCTTCATTCCGAATGTGCGCGCCGGCAAACCCACCGCGGATTACCTCCACTTTGTGTCGAATCGCCTCACCTGGGTGGGTGCCACCTACCTCACCATCGTGGCCCTCATCCCGCTGCTGCTCTTCAGCGCGCTCGGCATCGTACAGTCCGGCTTCGGCGGTACCTCCATCATGATTCTGGTGGGTGTGGGCCTCCAGACCGTCAAGGACATCAACGCACAGCTCCAGCAGCGCCACTACGAAGGCTTCCTCGGCGGTATCCGCTAGCGCGGCCTCGCCCCTTCTTTCCGGCGGGGCGCGCGGGCGCTCCGCATCGATAACACAGAAAGGTGCCACTCATGTCAGTACGTTTTATTTTGGTTGGCCCCCCGGGCGCGGGCAAAGGCACCCAGGCGGCCGGTATTGCGCAGCGCTACGGTATCCCGGCGATTTCCACCGGTGACCTGTTCCGCGCGCACGCCAAGGCTCAGGATGAACTCGGGCGCCTGGCGGCCTCCTATTCGGAAAAGGGCGAGCTGGTTCCCGATTCCGTGACGAACCAGATGGTGGAGGAGCGCCTGGGCGAAGCCGATGCGGCCGCCGGTTTCCTCCTCGATGGTTACCCGCGCAATCTTGATCAGGTAAGCGCTCTGGATACCATGCTCGGTGAGAAGAACGTGGACGCCGTGGTGGAACTGCAGGCCGACGACGACGTGGTGGTCCAGCGCCTCCTCGGGCGCGCTCTTGAGCAGGGCCGCGCCGACGATACCGAGGATGTTATCCGCCACCGCATCGAGGTTTACCACGCCACCACCAAGCCGATTATCGACGCTTACGCCAGCCGCGGCCTCGTGGTCTCCGTCAATGGCCTGGGCACCGTGGAGGAAGTCGCCGCCGCGATTGATACCGCGCTGCGCGATTTCCTGGGCCGGTAGGCGTACCGATGATTAATCTTCGCAGCGAGGCGGATATCCTGGGCATGCGCCAGGCCGCGCTCGTGGTGCGCGCGATTCACGATGACTTGCGCGCCCACGTGAAAGCCGGAATGTCGACGGCGCAGCTCGACCAGCGCGCCAAGGCCGTCTTGGAGGCACACGGGGCCGTCTCGAATTTTTACGGGTATTACGATTACCCGGCCCAGACCTGCATCTCGGTGAATAACACCGTGGTGCACGGTATCCCCAGCGAAGAGGAAATCCTCAAGCCGGGGGACCTGGTTTCCTTTGACTGCGGGGCACTCCTCAACGGCTGGAATGGGGATTCCTGTTTCTCCATTGTTCTTCCGGGTGGGGATGAGAAGCAGATGGCCGCCCGCCAGCGGCTCTCCGATATTACGGAAGAATCCATGTGGGTGGGTATCGCCGCGATGGCCACCGGCAAATTCGTCTCCGATATCGGGGCAGCCATTGACGATTTCGTGGTATCCCAAGATCCCGAACCGGGCATCGTGGAAGAATTCACCGGGCACGGCATTGGGCGGGCCATGCACGAAGACCCCACGGTCTTCAATTACCGCACCCGCGGGCGCGGGCCCCGGCTCAAGGCCGGCATGGTGCTGTGCATCGAACCGATTCTTACCGCCGGCTCCCAGGAGAACATCACCCTGGCCGATGGCTGGACGGTCAAAACTGCGGATGGCCAGGATGCCTGCCATTGGGAAAGCCAAATCGCGAAGCACGCCGGCGGTATTTGGGTGCTCAATGAGCCCGATGGGGGAGCGGCCCGCCTTGCGAAGTACGGTGTGGTGCCGGTTCCCCTCGGGGACTAGCTGCGTCGTCGTACTAATAGCGCGGTGCAGGGCTACGAACCCACGCGCCGCAGCTGCGCCGTCGTACTAAAAGCGCGCCGCGCACAACCGTTCCCGGCGCAATTCCCGCGCTACACGTGACCCATAACATCGCTGCCGCCCCTTACGTAGGGGCGGCTTCGTGCAGTAGTATTGAACGTCGGTGCCGTGTGCCCATATGGCGCACGCTTGCGCACCGATTTTGATGTCCCGCACAATCCGGTGCGGGCAACACTGTTAGCGAGGAACATGGCGAAGAAAGACGGCGTCATCGAAGTTGAAGGTAGCGTGATCGAAGCGCTGCCCAACGCGATGTTCAAGGTCGAGCTGGAAAACGGGCACGAAGTTCTGGCCCATATTTCCGGCAAAATGCGTCAGCACTACATTCGTATCCTGCCCGAGGATCGGGTGGTTGTAGAGCTCACGCCCTATGACCTGAACCGCGGGCGGATTGTCTACCGCTACAAGTGATCAACAAGGAAAGTTATTCATGAAGGTCAAGCCGAGCGTTAAGCGCATTTGCGATAACTGCAAGGTCATTCGGCGCCACGGTCGCGTCATGGTGATCTGCAGCTCGAATCCGCGCCATAAGCAGCGTCAGGGCTAAAGCCCCGTTGCACCAGCACTGTTAGCCGCAAGGCAACCCCCGGTCCGGAGGCCGGGGCTCACGGATTAGAGACCCGTGGGAACAGCAGTGCCCGACACCTCCGGCATAACTAAGGGAGCTAAGAAATTGGCACGTCTCTCCGGCGTTGATCTCCCCCGCGAAAAGCGGATTGAGATCGCGCTCACTTACATTTTTGGCATTGGACGCACCCGCGCCCACGAGACCCTCGCCGCTACCGGGGTGAACCCGGATACCCGCGTGCGTGATCTCACTGAAGACGATCTGGTGAAACTCAAGAACCATATCGACGAGAACTACAAGGTTGAAGGCGACCTGCGCCGCGAAGTCCAGGCCGATATTCGCCGCAAGATCGAAATCGGTTCGTACCAGGGCCTGCGTCACCGTCGCGGCTTGCCCGTGCACGGGCAGCGCACCAAGACCAACGCGCGCACCCGCAAGGGCCCCAAGCGCACCGTGGCCGGTAAGAAGAAGGCCAAGTAGGCTTCGTCGTAGTTCAGGAGAAATAGATTATGGCTCGTCAGACTCGTTCTGCTAACGCCGGTGCGCGCCGTCCGCGTCGCAATCAGCGTCGTAATGTCACCGTGGGTCAGGCCCACATTAAGTCCACCTTCAATAACACCATCGTGTCCATCACCGATCCCACCGGTGCGGTGATCGCTTCCGCGTCCTCCGGGATGGTTGGCTTCAAGGGCTCGCGTAAGTCGACTCCCTACGCCGCGCAGCTCGCCGCGGAAAACGCCGCGCGTCAGGCCATGGAACAGGGCATGAAGAAGGTTGATGTGTTCGTCAAGGGTCCGGGTTCCGGGCGCGAAACCGCGATCCGTTCCCTGACCGCCTCCGGGCTGGAAGTCACCTCCATTTCCGATGTGACTCCGCAGGCCTTCAACGGGTGCCGCCCGCCCAAGCGCCGTCGCGTCTAGTAGCGGCGCGGTGCAGCGGCGTCGCCTTTGTAGGTACGACGCCGCCCGCAGCGGCACCGGCCGCTGCGGCACCCCTCCCAGGGCGCGGGCTTTGACAGGAAAAGCCGCGCCCGAACCTCGCGGACAGACGGAGTTTCGCGAGGCTACGCAAACCTCATATAGCGGTTGTTTGCGGAAAGGAAAGAATCGTGCTTATTGCACAACGTCCCGTTCTGAGTGAAGAGAAGATCTCCGAATTCCGGTCCCGGTTCGTCCTCGAACCGCTCGAACCCGGATTCGGGTACACGCTGGGTAATTCCCTGCGCCGTACCCTGCTGTCCTCCATTCCCGGTGCTGCGGTCACCTCGATCCGCATCGATGGGGTGCTCCATGAGTTCTCCACCATTCCCGGTGTGAAGGAAGATGTTGCGGAAATCATCCTCAACCTCAAGGAACTTGTTGTCTCCTCGGATAACGACGAACCGGTCCTCATGTACCTGCGGAAGACGGGCCCGGGCGAAGTGACCGCCGCGGATATCACCCCGCCGGCGGGCGTGGAGATCCTCAACCAGGATCTGCATATCGCCACCCTCAATGACAAGGGCAAGCTCGAAATCGACCTCACGGTTGAACGCGGGCGCGGCTACGTTTCCGCGGCTCTCAACAAGGGCGATAACGATGAGATCGGCCGCATTCCGATTGACTCGATCTACTCGCCGGTGCTCAAGGTTTCCTACAAGGTGGAAGCCACCCGTGTGGAACAGCGCACCGACTTTGATCGCCTCGTGGTGGATGTGGAAACCAAGGAATCGACGACCCCGCGGGACGCCCTCGCCTCTGCCGGCAAGACCCTCGTGGAGCTCTTCGGCCTGGCCGTGGATCTCAATGACGAAGCCGAAGGCATCGAAATTGGTCCGGCACCGGTCACCGAGCAGCGCTCCTCGGATCTGCAGCGCCCGATCACCATCCTCAACCTGCCCGCACGTTCCCAGAACTGCCTGCAGCGCGAAGGTATCCACACCATTGGGGAACTGGTGCAGCGCTCGGAAGCCGACCTGCTCGATATTCGCAACTTCGGGGCGAAGTCCATCGATGATGTCAAGGATGAACTGGCGAAGATGGACCTGAGCCTCAAGGATTCCGGATCGAGCTTCCTCGGTGGCGGATTCGATGATTTCGGGATGCAGTTCAGCGACGATT
This sequence comes from Actinotignum urematis, assembly GCF_051264595.1. Taxonomy (NCBI): domain Bacteria; kingdom Bacillati; phylum Actinomycetota; class Actinomycetes; order Actinomycetales; family Actinomycetaceae; genus Actinotignum; species Actinotignum urematis. The sequence goes on from NZ_JBOZBG010000002.1 coordinate 275,719, forward strand.
CTCAGGCCTGAGCAGCCACATAATTTACTAGGAGTAGACAATGCCTAAGCCCACCAAGGGTCCGCGCCTCGGCGGTAGCCCCGCCCACCAGCGCAAGATTCTTGCCAACCTGTGCAAGGAACTTATTCATCACACGTCGATTAAGACCACCGAAGCGAAGGCTCGCGCGGTGCGTCCCCATATCGAAAAGCTCATCACGAAGGCGAAGAAGGGTGATACCCACAATCGCCGCCTGGCCCTCAAGGTGCTGGGCGATCGTGAAACCGCCTACATCCTCTTCGAGGAACTCGCCCCGCTCTTCGCGGAACGCGAGGGTGGCTACACCCGCATCACCAAGGTGGGCAACCGCCGCGGTGATAACACCCCGATGGCCGTTATTTCGCTGGTGACCGAGAAGGTTTCCCCGAAGCAGGCCGTTGTCAAGGAAGCGGAAAAGGCCGCCGAGCGCGCCGCTGCCGCGGAAGAAGCCGAGTCGGCTGAATCCGCGGAATCCGCTGAGTCGGCCGAAAGCGCGGAGTCTGCGGAATCTGCTGAATCTGCGGAAAGCGCCGAATCTGCGGAATCGGCTCCCAGCGCGGACGAAGCTGCGGAGGCCGAGAAGGCCGAAGAAGCTAAGTAAGCCAGAGAAGCGCCTGCGGTTGGTTCGGTCACGTGAGTAAACCGAACCGCCGGGAAGCTTGAGAGAAGGGCTTCGGAAACGTGAGTTTCCGGAGCCCTTTTCGCTGCCCGCAGGACGCAGGGCTACTGTTGCCTGCGGGGAGCGGGGCTACTGTTCCGCACGAGCCCGCTCGGAAGCGGCCACCAGATCCCAAGCGCGCACCCCGCCACTCATCCCGGCGGCATTCGGAATAAAGACCACCGAACCGCTCAAGCGTTCGCGCACGCTCTCGGTGATGCGCGCCGCGTTGCCGCCCCCGAGGTAGAGGGTGTCCCAGCGGATCACCGGGTAGAGGGACTCAATAGCGCGGGCCACCTGGCGGCTCCACGCGGCATCGCCCAGGCGGATGCGCTCAATTTCGCCGATCACATCATCATAGGTGAGGCCCCAGCGCAGCGGGGCATGCGAAAACTCCAGGTGGGGAGCCAGAACCCCGTTATCAACAATGGCATTGCCCAGCCCGGTTCCGAAGGTGAGCACCACTTCCAGGCCCTGGCCGGTCACGGTTGCGGCGGCGGCTACTTCAGCGTCGTTGAGCACCAGGGTGGACCGGGAAAAACGCGTGGTGAGTGCGGCGCGAATATCCAGGCCGTTCCAGGCGGCCTCCATCTCCGGGTCGAGGCGGGTGTGCGGGCCGGCACGGCGAATGTAATGCGGGGTATAAACCACCACGCCGTGGCGGAGCATCCCCGGCATTCCTACCGTGAGGCGCTCAAAATCGCAGCCCTCGGCGCGCAGTGCGGCGGCATCCGCGGCAATGATATTTTCCAGGGCCGCGGGGGAGAAGGGGTAGCGGACCGGGGTGCGCCGGGCCGGCCCGATCTGGGTGCCGGCCGCGTCCAGCAGCGCCGTTTTGATACCGCCCCCGCCGCAATCCACCGCGAAAGTGCGCGGCCCGGAAACAGCGGCCGCGGTGGTGGCGTTCGCGGCGTCCTCCGGGCTGGGTGCACTCGCGTACAGTGGCGCGGTCCCGAGTGGGAGGGCCGGCTCTTCGCTTTCGAGTGCACGGCCCTCGGCTACACAGGCCTCGGCTACACAGGCCTCGGCTACGTGCCCCTCGAGCCCGCGGCCTTCTGGCGCGCGGCTCGCGGGTATGCGGGCGGAGGGCTCGGCGTGGGAAACTGGATCCATGAGTGACACGCTAGCGCAAAACCTTCGGCTTCGGCTTGATCTTTCCTACGACGGTACTGAATTTCACGGTTGGGCGGCGCAGCCCGGCCTGCGCACCGTGGAAGGCACTCTCACCGAAGCCCTCGCCACGGTGCTGCGCGTGCCGGTCGCCCTCACCGTTGCCGGGCGCACCGACGCCGGGGTGCATGCCCGCGGGCAGGTCGCTCATATGGATGTGCCGCGCACGGCTCTTGCTGCGGTGGCGGGGCGCTCTCAAGATGACCCCACCCGGGTGCTGGTGCGGCGCGTGCAGGGCCTGCTCGCGCGGGGTGCGGGCGGACCGCGAGGGAGTGCCGATATTGTGCTCCACAGCGCCCGCGAAGTTTCCCCCGATTTCGACGCCCGTTTTTCCGCGGTTTCGCGCGAATACACGTACCGCATTGCGGTGGGTCACTTTGATCCCTTACGACGACGCGACGTCCTCTGGCTGGCCGGCCCGCTCGACCTCAACGCGATGAGGGAGGCCGCGGCCTCCCTCCTGGGCGAACACGATTTCCTCTCCTATTGCAAACCGCGCCCGGGAGCGACGACGGTCCGCGAGCTCCTGGCTCTGGACGTGGCTGAAGAAGGCGAGCTAGTAACCATCCACGCGGTGGCCGATGCTTTTTGCCATTCCATGGTGCGGACCCTGGTCGGCTCGCTGCTCCGGGTGGGCGAGGGGCAGCGCGACGCCGCCTGGCCACTCCGGCGCCTGCGCGAAGCGAGCCGCGACGGCGAGGTGGTGGTGGCCCCGCCCCATCCCCTCACCCTGGAAAAAGTGAATTATCCCGAACCGAGCCAGTGGGCCGCGCGCGCCGCGGCATCCCGGGCCATCCGCACCCTGCTCGAGGATTAGCCGGGCGCTACCATTGCGCAAGCTCGGCGCGGCGAAACGTACCCCCGCTGCTCCCCGCGTGACGAGCATCGTCAATTCAGGCCGATTTAATGTGTCGTAGGCTCCGAGTAAAATCGAGGCGTGACTCAGGAACAAAGCGATGTCGGGCAAACAACGCCGGTGCTCTCGGTGCGGCACAGCGCTGATCAGCGCTGGCCAGTCCCCGCGCGCCCGCCCGCCTATACCCGCCTGCCCCGGCAGCGGCTGCGGCGCGGCTTCCCTTTGTATGCGGTATTGGCGGGCCTGTTCGTCGTCGTCGCCCTGATTTATAGTTTCTGGCTGGCCGTGCTGCTTTTGCTGCGCGGGCTTCCCGGGCAACCGCTGTGGTGGCTCCACCTGCTGGTATTTTGGGCGCTCGCGGCGTATTTCGCTTTCCCGCGCCTGCACCAGCTGTTTTCGCTGATGTATGTGCCGGATTATTTCTTCGGGCGCACCAAAACTGCGGACGGCATCCTCGGGGACCCGGTCAATATCGGCTGGGAGGGCAGCGAAGCGGATATTCACGCCGCCATGCGGGCCGCGGGCTGGATCGAAGCCGAACCCGTTACTTTCCGCACTTCTTGGCGCATTATCGTGGCCGCGGTGCTGCGCCGCTCCTATCCTTCGGCGCCGGTCTCCGATCTGTATTTGTTTTCTCGAAAACAGGAATTCGCCTACCAGCAGGAAGTGGATGGCAATGCGGCCCGGCGCCACCACGTACGCTTTTGGCGCTGCCCGCCGGATTGGACGCTCCCGGGCGGGGAACGCATCACCTGGCTCGCGGCCGGAACCTTTGATCGCAGCGTGGGGCTATCCATTTTCACCGGGCAATTCACCCACAAAATCGATCCGAATATTGATGCCGAGCGGGATTTCATTATCAATACGGTGCGTTACGCGGATCCCGATAGCCACGTGAGCGTGATCGAGCAGTATTTCAACGCCTATAGCTCGCGTAACGGCGGCGGGGATGAGATTCAAACCGACGGCGATCTTCCCATCCTCGATGTCACCGGCGCGGCCGCGCGTCTGGAAGAGGGCGTAGAGGAGAGCTTCCCCGATGCGGAGGGAACGTACGGTGAGGGAACGCGTGGTGAGCGTGGTTCCGGTAATGGTACGACGGCGCTGCCGGGCCGCGGGCGCTCTGGCCATCCGCGCGCGGGCCGGCGGGGTTCGGGATACCCGGGCCGGCGCCGGCACGCTGGCCCGGCGGGCAAGCCGGGGTGGCGCAATTCCAGTGCTATGGCAGAAAAGGCCACCGAGCTGGCGCGCACCGCGGCCGAACACCGCGTCCCGCCCGGGGCTCTGCTCTTTTCCGCCGTGGCGATCACGGTGCTGCTGGGGGCCGCGCTGGTCACCGATATGCTCCCGGCTTCCGCGGTAGATGTGGTGCTCTACCTGGTTATGCTGCTGCTCCTGTTCGGGGTGGCCAACCATTCCCGGGTGGCCTGGGTGCTCTTCCTCGCCTGCGAAGCGGGTATTGCGCTGCTCTACCTATTGCTTGCAACCACGGGGGAAACCGCGGCCATGTACCCGGCCGGGATCTCGGTGCTGGTGGTGCTGGCAATCACCGCACCGCATGTGCGCCTGTGGGTCACAGAAGGCCGGGCCGAACCCGTGGTGGATCTGCCCACCCCAATCCTGTAATACCCGATCCTGTCATGCCCGCTTCTTTAGCTCCCACCCGCGCTTCTTTAGCTCCCACCCGAACTGCCGCGGCGCGCGGGAAAGTGAGGCGGCGGGCCGGTGCGGCGTCGTCGTACTTTCCCGCGCGGAAGCGCCGGTGGAGTACCTCACAGCGCCGGCAAAGCTTTGACCGGCATAGGCGCTACGGGTATGATAGAGCGTTGTTGTCCATACCATCGGCGCGATGCTTATTCCCACTCGTCGCGCGCTGTGAAGGGCACATCTAACTTTTGACCGTTACGGTTTCGCCCGCCACCACGGCGGATGTTCGGAACCAATATCAGAAACGAAGGCTACGCACGTGCGCACGTACACTCCTAAGCCCGGCGACATTGAGAAGAAGTGGTACATCATTGACGCCACCGATGTTGTCCTCGGGCGTTTGGCAGCTCAGGTTGCCGCCCTGCTCCGTGGGAAGCACAAACCGAATTTTGCTCCTCACATGGATACCGGCGATTTCGTTATTATCACGAATGCGAGCAAGGTGACCCTCACGGGAAGCAAGGCAACGCAGAAGATGGCTTACCGGCATTCCGGTTACCCGGGGGGCCTTAAGGCCACCTCGTACGCCGAACTCCTTGCCTCGAATCCCGAGCAGGCCGTTATTAAGGCGGTGCGCGGCATGCTTCCGCACACATCTCTCGGCCGCCAGCAGCTGAAGAAGCTGAAGGTTTTCGCCGGCGCTGAGCATCCGCACGGAGCTCAGAAGCCCGAACCTTACGAGCTGAAGAAGATCGCCCAATAAGCGAGTCGCGTTCGGCCGCTTTTTTCGGAACAGGATTTACATCAATGTCAGAAACTCAAATTGACACCCAGGTGGAGGAGGAGTTCAGCGGCTCCTACACCACAGAGACCGAAACCCCCAAGGTCGGTCAGGGTGTATCCGCCGCTGTCCCGGGTCAGGCACTCGGCCGCCGCAAGGAAGCCGTTGCCCGCGTCCGGCTCGTCCCCGGCTCCGGGGAATGGAAGGTGAACGGCCGCGACCTGGCCGATTACTTCCCCAACAAAATCCATCAGCAGCTCGTGAAGTCCCCCTTCACCCTGCTTGATCTCGAAGGCCGTTTCGATGTTATCGCCCGTATCAACGGCGGTGGCATTTCCGGCCAGGCCGGTGCGCTGCGTCTTGGCATCGCCCGCGCCCTCAACGAAATTGACCGCGAAGCGAATCGCCCGGCCCTCAAGAAGGCCGGTTACCTCACCCGCGATGCTCGCGCGGTGGAACGCAAGAAGGCCGGCCTGAAGAAGGCCCGCAAGGCTTCGCAGTTCTCCAAGCGTTAAGCTTCGGGGCTATGCGCCATTTCGGCGCAGCGCTCAGTTTTTACAAGGGAGGTCCCATTCGGGGCCTCCCTTGTTGTATGTGCGCGGGGTGGGTGTGCTCGGTTTGCGGTTCTCGGTTTGCGGTTCGCCGTGCCCTGTGCCCCGCGCCCCGTTCGCCTTTCACCCTTTGGCCATCACGCGTCCACCCCGCGTTCCTTTTTCCGCCGGCCGGCCGCGCGCGTTACAGTAGAACACAGCGCACCCGCGGTGTCAGCCAGAGCGGCTAGCTTCAACAAGCTCCACAGCCGCCCCGGTTCCTGGCCCGCGGGCGAAGTAAGAACAGAGGGAAGCACATGTGGCGCGGCACCGGCCGCGCCCCGGCGAAAGGCTGAGTAATGCCACGACTTTTTGGAACAGACGGCGTCCGCGGACTCGCAAACCGCGCGCTCACGGCGGACCTCGCTGTGAAATTGGGTGAGGCCGCCGCCCGGGTCCTCACCCGCGAATTCGACGGGGAGGGCCGCCCGCGCGCGGTCATCGGCCAGGATTCGCGCGTCTCGGGCGGGATGCTGTCCCAGGCGGTAGCGGCCGGGCTCGCCGGCGCCGGAGTGGACGTGGAACACGTGGATGTTATCCCCACCCCCGGCATCGCCTTCCTCACCGCGGAAGGAGGCTATGACCTGGGCGTCATGATCTCCGCGTCCCACAACCCCATGCAGGACAACGGCATTAAATTCTTCGCCAAAGGCGGCTTCAAACTCGAAGACAGCCTCGAAGACGAAATCGAAGAACTCCTCGGCACGGACTGGGGCCGCCCCACCGGTGCCGGCATTGGCCGCATTAGCGATACCGCGGAATTCGGGGATCGCCTCTACCTCGACCACCTCACCACCGCGATCACCACCCGGCTGGACGGCCTGACCATCGTGACCGATTGCGCGAACGGCGCCACCTCCGCTATCGCCCCCGAGGCGCTGCGCCGCGCGGGAGCGAAGGTTATTGTTATTAACGCCGATCCTTCCGGATACAACATCAACGACGGCTGCGGCTCCACCCACCCGGAAGCCCTCCAGCGCGCGGTCGTCGATAACGGCGCCGATTTCGGAGTGGCTTTCGACGGCGACGCGGACCGCTGCCTCGCGGTCGATCACGAAGGCGAGCTCGTGGACGGCGATCAAATCATGGCGATCCTCGCCCTCGCCCTCAAAGACGCCGGCAAACTCGCGAAAGACACCCTCGTCGTCACAGTCATGTCCAACCTCGGCCTGCTCCTGGCCATGAAGGAGCACGGCGTGCGCACGATCCAAACCGGGGTGGGGGACCGCTACGTCCTCGAAGAAATGCGCCGCGGGGGCTACAGCCTGGGCGGCGAACAATCCGGCCACGTCATCTCCCTCGAAAAAGCCACCACCGGCGACGGCTCCCTCACCAGCCTGCTCCTCGCCCAACAGGTCGCGGCATCCGGGCGCAGCCTGCGTGAACTCGCGAGCGTGGTCACCCGCCTCCCGCAAATCCTCGTCAATGTGCCGAATGTGGATAAAGCCGCGGCCTCCACAAACGAGCAGGTCCAGCGCGCGGTCCGCGAGGCCGAGGAACGCCTAGGGGAGACCGGCCGGGTGCTGCTGCGCCCCTCGGGTACCGAGCCGCTGGTGCGCGTCATGGTCGAGGCCGCCACCCAGGAGGAGGCAGATGCCGTGGCCCATGAACTCGCGGACGTGGTCGCCACAAACCTCGCGTTATAACCTGACTTGGCTCATTTAGTGCGACTTTGGCAGTGACTCGATAAGCACGGCCACATCCGCCGGCAGCGGGGTGCGAGCATGAACGACCTGCCCGCCGACCTCAAGCGTGAACGAGCGGTACTTCTTCAACGTCCGCACCAACCGTTTCAAC